>JASLHQ010000080.1 GCA_030152265.1 Savagea sp. | reverse complement strand
TCTTAACATTAATTATATTATTAATTTATATAATATCCTTTATTTACCATTTTTGATAATTTTTCGTTTGTTTTTTTCTTTTTTTTTTAAATTACTCCACGATACCCACTTAAAGCATCATCCGAAAATGTTACACTAAATCCTTTTCTATCATCATCTACTTTAGTAGCAATTTCTCCAACATTGATACTTTCAATAGCTCCACTAGGGTTCTTATGCATGACCTTCACTTCGATAGACTCTGGAATTATTTCATGACCTGGACCTAAACGGTCAACATAAGTTGTTTGACCGAGATTTTCTTTCAAATCACCATTAATTTCTACCATCCATGGCATCACTTTATTACCTTCCGAGTCAAAACTCCAAGTATATTCTAGAGCAAACTTTTTAAGATCACGATATGTTCTATGGTCACCTGTTCCACTTGATATACCCGGAACGATTACTTGAGTATTATTTGTAAAAATATTTCCTCCGCTTTCAAATGTAAATGAACCTTCTTCTTCTTGTGACTCTGGTTGTCCACTATTTTTTGTCGGAAGGTACATCGTTTCATACCAAAGTTCACCTGAAACGTCTGTCGCTCCCGCTACTTTATCTGTAAATACACAATGTAACGTAAAATCACTCGGTGTACAGACTAAATAGTCACCTGCTAACGTTTTAGTCGGCGCTGACAAGTCAGTTGGTAATTGAATTGTAAAATGATCTCCTGGTTGGTAACTACCGTCAGTAATCGACCAGTTCACATCGACTCGAGCGACACCACCTTTACTTAACGGCTCCACTTTCGGGCTTAATACGATTGAATCAATCGGTTTTTTCCCGTTAGTGCGAGATGTCACGTTGTTCATTTTTTCTTGCGTTTCAACTGCTTCTTGTTGAGGTGCTTCTTCTCGTTCTACTACATTCTCAACTGCTGAATGATTCGATTCTTGTTGGCTCTCAACAATTTCTTGATGTTCACGTGGTGGATCGGTTCCAGAAGCTTCATCCAATATCGTATCTTCTTTCTCCGTTTCTTCTACCACAACTGCTTCTCGTTCTTCTATATCTTCAATAACTTGCGTTTCATCTGTATCGATATGTACTGGCACATCGATCTCTTCTACATCTTCAGTATTTTCTTCCGTTTGAAGAGCTTCCACTGTTTGATTTTCCGAATCAGTTGCTAATGTAGACGCTGAAACGGTCATCGCACTTAAAGGACTTAAAACTAATTGTCCTACTAAGAAAATGGTGAGAATCAACATATTTACATGTTTGTTCATTTCATTCCTACCTTTCACTTTATAGTGCTAGTCTAAAAATTATCCATTCCATCGACTAACCTATTCTTATGCTAATGTAGTTTCAATAAACAATTGATGAACATATAAACTAAATTACTAGTTCACATAAAATTCATATAAGTTTTTTTAGGTATAAAGAACTTATGTTTTTAAAATTAATTTCTTTAAAACCTTTGTAATAATAAGCTCTAATAAAATTTTTGAATTATTATCCACTTTTTGACTTAGGGGTCATTTGTATCTAATTTTATTAATATAATAACCCAAAACACTTATTTTTTTTAAAAAAAGATAATCTTTTTGTACTCATACATAAATTTACAAAGGAAAAAACACACTTTTAAAATGTTCAGTAAATGTTTAGAAAAAGACGATAAAAAAAGAGCAGCGACAAAGGCTGCTCTTTTTTTACATTATTCTGTAACACCGATTTCATGTAATTTGAGATCTGATGTTGCGTCAATTGTATAGTTCGCTACACGTTTGTTCACTCCGTGAATCGCGTAACGATAAAGTGTCGGTGCTACTGGTACATCTTCTACCATAAGCTCTTGCCACTGATTGTAAATGTCACGACGATAATCTTCATCGAATGCTTCTGGCGAGTTACCCGCTTCTAAAAGCTTGTCGTTTTCTTCACTTGCGTAACGTGTGTAGTTAAATTTCGCTGTACGTCCGTATAAACCTTCTGGATCTGGGTCTGTACCTGTTCCCCAAGCTCCTTGGTAAATGTCGATATTCGGATCGTCTTTTTCAAGCATGTCGTAGAATGAGTTGAACTCATGTAAACGACCGTTCGTTAATTGAACTTTAAGACCGACGTCTTCCCAGTTTTGAATGTACGCTTGTGCAAGTGGTTCAGCAATCTCTCCACCTGACATTGAAGCGAAGTTTAAGACGAATTCATTGCCGTCTGGGTCTTCACGGAAGCCGTCGCCATCTACGTCAACGTATCCCGCTTCATCTAACAATTCCTTCGCTTTTTCAGGATCGTATGAACGTCCTTCGTTGCTTGCATCGTGGAATGTGTCGAAAAATGGAATAACGAGTGTCGTTGCTGGTGTACGTAATCCATAATAGAATTTTTGAGCGATCGCTTCGTTGTTCAATGCGTGCCACATCGCTTGACGTACACGCTTATCTGCTAATTTAGCGTTTGGATCTGGAACGTTTTGTTTCGTTTCTTCATCCCATTTCCCTAATTTAAATCCGATATACGTGTATGAGTTTTGAAGTGTCGCAAGTAATTCTGCGTTTTCAATATCAACCATACGCTCGTATTGATCTGTTGGTAACTCTGGTGCTACATCAATGTCGCCACGTTTTAATGCGTCGATTGCAGATGCTGTTGAAACAACTTTTAACACGACGTTTTGAAGTGCTGGTTCACCGCGCCAGTAGTCGTCGTTACGATCGTAAAGAACAGACTCTCCTGGTACGATTTTTGATACTTTGTAAGGTCCGAATCCAATCGGTGACGTACGGATTTTTTCTGAAGAAACGAGTTCATCCATCGTCAATTCACCTTTCGTGACATCACCTACGTAATGACGTGGTGTCGCTGTATCCCAAATTCCTTGAAGCAATGACGGTGCAGGCTCTTTATACGTAATCGTTAACTCTTTATCGTTAATGATTTCGATACCTGAAATTGTTTCCGCTTCACCGTTGTGGTATTCTTCCATTCCTTCTACGTTCGAAATCATGAAAGTGTAACGAGTCCCTGTATATTCTGGGTGACCTAACAACTCATAAGAGTAAAGTAAGTCCGTCGATTTTACAGGTTCTCCGTCGTGCCAGTTTACACCGTCACGAATTTTGATTGTAATCGTTTTGTTATCTTCTGATAACTCGTACTCTGCTGCCCCTGTATTCGTAATCATATAGTCACCGTCACGGTCGAATAAGTTCTCATCGAACCATTTCATAACATCAGCATCTGGCTTCCCTTCGTAGAACACTTTATTCAATGTTCCTTCGAATGGTGAATCCGAAATTAAACCGACTGTTAACTCACCGTCTTTGATGACTTCACCGTCGTTGCTCGTCGTTTGTGGGAATTGAGCTTCCACATCTTCGACGAACAATTCATCTTTGCCTTTTCCTTTGTCTTGATCCTTGTCTGTCTTTTTCGCTTCGTCATCGCCACCACCACATGCTGCTAAAAGCAATGTGAGTGCCATCATTAAACTAGCGAAAAGAAAAAACCTTTTCTTTGACATATGATCTACCTCCCTTTTATTTTACGCTAAGCGTTGTCTTGCGTCGGATGCACGTTTCACCGCTTGTCCGACATAATTTATACACAACATCATTACTAAAATAAGCAATGCTGCCGGTAACCATACCCACCACTTCGTTGAGATAACGTCCGGGTTTTTCGCAAGTGCAATTAACGTTCCGAGAGATGGCGTTCCTGTCGGAAGACCAAATCCTAAAAATGTTAAACCTGTTTCGAGCCCGATATTACCTGCAAGCGTCAGTGTCATGTTCACGATCACTAAAGAACTTAAGTTCGGGAACATTTCGAAGAGCATAATTTTCCAATCCGGTGTGCCGAGCGTTTTCGATGCATTAATGTAATCGAGTTCACGCTCTGCCAGCCCTTTCGACCGAATCAACCTAGCTTTACCAAACCAGGAAAACACACTCATAATGAAGATGAAACTCGCTACGGAATAATCCGGTACGATCACGACGAAGACGATAATGAACATTAACGATGGCAAGACCATTAAAAAGTCAATGATCCGCATAATGATGTTATCGACGATTCCACCGTAATACCCGGCAATTAAACCGACGGTCAAACCGTAAATCGCTGCAAGTAATGTGACGGCGATTCCGATTGTGAAGGAGTTTCGTGCTCCGAGCATAAGTTGTCCAAATACATCTCGTCCACCATCATCCGTTCCTAACCAATTGTCCGTAGAAGGACTATTGTAAGCATTAAAAACATCTACACGTTTTACTGAGGCTTCGTCAATAAATAGCGGCGATACGTAAGCTGTAATTAAAATGACGGTAAGTAGAATGAATGAGACGAAGGCGACTTTATCGCTTTTAATCTCACGCCACACTACTTTCAGAAAAGATGGGTTATTTTTCTTTTCTCTCGCCATGAGCTCTCTTTTTTCTTCAAGTAGCTGTTGTTCTAATTCTTTCATTGTTCATCGTCCCTCCTCTTATCCTATTTATTAATCAATTCGAATACGTGGGTCAACGATACTTAAAATAATGTCTGAAAGCATCGTTCCGACAATAACGGCCGCTCCCGAAATCATGACGAGTGCCGTTACGACTTGGAAGTCACGTAACATAATAGAGTTTAAAAATAGTTGTCCGAGCCCGGGATAACTGAAGATCGTCTCGATAAAAATCGAACCTCCAATTAAACCCGTGATCTCGTAACCGAGGAATGACGCGATTGGTAAAAGTGAGTTACGTAAAATATGACGTGTATACACACGGTTTTCCGGAACTCCTTTCGCCCGTGCTGTTTTAACGAAATCTTTAAACTTCGTATCGATAATGTCGTTACGTAAATATTGAATCGTACTGTACGTCATGAGTAGAGCTCCTGACAATACAGGTAATACTAAATGTTTCGCCTTACTCATGTAGTAATCAATCGTTCCACCTTCCGCTCGTATGTCGACACTTCCACCGATTGGGAACCAACCGAGTTGGAAACTGAAGACGAAAAGCATTAAAAGAGCGAAGACGAACATCGGTGTAGCGAATGAAACGTAGTTATAGGTGACGATTAATTTGTCCGCCCAGGAGTCTTGCCACCTTCCCGCGATAATCCCGAGCGGAATCGCGATGAGATACGTGACGACTAATGTAACTCCAGCTAGTAACAACGTATTTGCTAACCGATCTTTCAACAGTACAGTAACCGGTTGTTTATGCGTATAGGACATTCCGAAATCGCCTTGAACTGCTTTACCGATCCAACGGCCATACTGCTGATACCACGGATCATTCAAACCGAATTTTTCACGAATTTTTTCCTCTTGTTCAGGCGAGACGTTCGGGTTGTTTTGGAACGCTCCCGTCACAGCGTCTCCTGGCATTGCAGATGCGAGGAAGAAAATGATAATACTAAGTAAAATTAATTGCGGAATCATGACGAGTGAACGTCTCAAAATGAATTGAATCATTGTTTCGCACCTCCTTGCAATGCGACAGAGTGTGTATCCGTTAACGGCTGTAAATCATACACTCGACCGTGTTCATCGTAATAAGCGTCGTGTTGCTCTCGATACAGTCGGTTCACTTCCTCACGTAAAGCTTTTTTATCCATGCGTTTTTCTGGTTCCATTTCCGGAATAGCTGCAAGTAAGCGTTTCGTGTAAGGGTGTTGTGCATTTTCAAAAATGTCATCACGTGTTCCTTCTTCTACGAGACGACCGTTATGCATAATGCCGAGTCGGTCACTCATATGACGAACGATCCCTAAGTCGTGAGAAATAAATAAATACGTTAAATCAAATTCTTCTTGAATGTCTTGCATAAAGTTCAACACTTGCGCTTGAACGGAAACGTCAAGTGCCGAAACCGGCTCATCTGCGATAATGAGTTTCGGATTGAGCGTTAAGGCACGCGCAATGCCGATTCGTTGACGTTGACCTCCTGAGAACTGATGGGGGTATTTATAAATCGATTCCGGAGTTAATCCGACACGTTCGACGAGTTCTTGGACGCGAAGCAATTCTTCTGTCGGTGACAAACGCTCAAAATTTCGAAGCGGCTCAGCGATAATATTGAGAACGTTTTTCCGTGCGTTTAGTGATGAATACGGATCTTGGAATACCATCTGAATATCTTGAATGTACTTGCGACGGTCGCGACGTTTCAAGCTCGCGAGATCTTCGCCTTCAAAAATAATTTCGCCCGCTGTGACAGCGTTCAGTCCGATAATCGCCCGACCTGTCGTCGTCTTACCACATCCTGATTCGCCGACGAGCCCGTAAGTTTCTCCTTTTTCAAGCTCAAAGCTAACACCGTCAACAGCGCGTACGTGGTCTTTCACCGTTCGGAAAAAACCGCCACGAATCGGATAGTGTACTTTTAAGTTATTAACTTTAAGTAGTGACATCGTTCATCTCTCCTTCCTTCTCTTCAGGAAAGTAGAAATGCTTATAGCATGTACAACGAACGAAATGGTTCGGTTCTACTTCTTCTAATGTTGGATTTTCAACGTGTGCACTTTCTGGAATCCACGCGATACGCGGTGCGAAACGACAACCTGTTCGATCTAAATTTTGCAAACCTGGCACGACGCCATCGATAACATGTAAGCGCTCTTTTCCACCTGTATGAGAAGGAAGAGAGTTTAACAATGAACGTGTATACGGGTGAAGTGGATTGCGGATGAGCTTTGTCACTTCTGCAATTTCTACAATTTGACCCGCATACATGACCGCTACACGATCGGCCATCTCTGCGACGACACCTAAGTCGTGTGTAATTAAAATAATTCCTGAGTCCATTTCACTTTGAAGCGCTTTCATTAAATCCATGATCTGTGCTTGAATCGTCACGTCGAGCGCCGTCGTCGGCTCATCTGCGATAAGTAGCACCGGATCACAGGCGAGGGCGATCGCGATGACAACACGTTGTCTCATTCCACCAGATAATTCATGTGGGTATTGTCCGTAAACACGCTCTTCATTGCGTATTCCGACCCGACGAAGCAATTCCAATGCATGTAATTTGCGGTCTTTTTTCGACATGTCTCTCATGTGATATTTCATCGGCTCTTCAATTTGTGCACCGATTGTTGAGAGCGGATTCAATGCCGTCATCGGATCTTGGAAAATCATCCCGATTTCTTTCCCACGAATTTTATTCAATTCACTTAATGATAAATCTAACAAGTTGCGGTCTTGGAAACCGATATGTCCTTCAACTTTCGTATTTTGCATGTTGTGAAGACCTATGATGGAAAGCGCGAGCGCACTTTTACCACTTCCAGATTCTCCTACAATCGCTAACACTTCATTTTTACGTACTTGTAAGCTAACATCGTCAACCGCAGCGTGATATTCACCTTGAATGCGGAACGAAGTAGATACATTTTCAATGTTTAAAATCGGACGTCCCAACGTTAGTCCCCCCTTACATTTCAATCTCTTTTCAATGAATTTTCTACTACTTCATAGAATACGTCTAACGCATCCCTATTTTCTTCCGATTGAGTTAAAAATAAGAAGAAAACGAATACCTTTTATATAACAGGTAATAGCTCACTTCTCAATCTTTAAACACTACAAAACTTGAATGATGACTCACTCATCTTTTAATTCTATTTTAAAAGAATCTTAACGCTTTTAAAACATATAGCAATCTTCAGAAAATTGAAAGTGGAATGCTTACGTTTAGGTAAATGACACCTTATTATCTTGCTAACAAATATACTATACAAACAAATGATTCTCAATACTATTTTTCTGAAATACTAAATAACCATCGCAAAATCATCCGTTAATTACTTATTTTACATATTGTCCGCAAAATGTTTGTTTGTATTTTATCACTGGAATACTTGCTGTTGCAAGACAGAAATGCAAAATCGGAAAATAATTGACATTTCCTTTCGCTCATTCAACCTTTTTTCGTATAGATTTTAAATACTTTTTAAATATTATAATTATTCTGATAATGATATGTTATTAAACTATAAATAAAAAGACTGCTCGAGAATATTAGCTTTCGCTGAGCCTCGAACAGTCTAGCATTAAATAACGATCTTACTTTTCTTCGCTTTTTCCATAAATCGGTCACTCGACATGTTAAACAATCGTTTCAATGCAATTCCTGCAATGAAGGATAGGACGATGTACATCGAAATGTAGAACATGTTTTTCCAAACGATTGACCATAAAATCCCTCCGACCGCTTCACGCAATAATGTAATCGCATGAGTAAACGGTAAAAATCGGTGAATTTCTTGGAAGAAGTCTGGTGCCATTTGGACAGGGAACGTACCACCTGATCCCCCGATTTGCATGACGAGGAGAACGATGGAGAATACTTTTCCTGTATTTCCGAAAATGGATACGAGTGTATACACAATCGTAATGAACACTGTACTAATGAGCATTCCGAGCAACACGAACATCAATTTATCGACGACGTAGGTGCCCATTATAAAGATGTCTCCAATCGTCACAATAGCCGCTTGGATAATTCCGATTAAAACGAATAAAATCCAACGCCCGAAGTACGCTTCGTAACTCTTATAGTTTTCTTTATCATCGACATCCACTTTCAATCCTGAAACGAGCAATAGTCCGCCAACCCATAACGCGAGCGTCGTATAAAATGGGTTCATTCCAGAACCGTAGTTCGGAATCGGGTACAATTTATGTTCGTCTAAGTTGACAGGTTCTGCGAAAAATTCACTGACACGCTGTGGATCATTACGTAAAAAATCGATGAGCTCATCCAA
>JASLHQ010000053.1 GCA_030152265.1 Savagea sp. | reverse complement strand
CGTTCATATGCGGTCATCATTTTAGCTGGATTTATGGTCATTACCGCGCTCATCACATTGTTGTTAACAGAGCCGGATGTTCCCGTCGTCGCTTTATTGTTTGAAATTACGTCAGCGTTCGGAACGTGTGGGATGTCGCTCGGTATTACGAGTGATTTAAGTATGATCGGTAAAGTGATTTTAATGTTGCTCATGTTTATCGGTCGTGTCGGATTAATTTCATTTTTGTACACATTAGGTGGAAAAGAAAATAAAATCGCTTATCGTTATCCGAAAGAGCGTGTTATTATCGGTTAAGAAAGGAAGAGTGTGATATGGAAGAAGCACGAATTGAAAAATCATTAAAGTTATTCGTCGTCTTATCACGCGCGAGTAAAGTGTTAATGGAGTCGGCGAACGGTGTGTTCGAAGAGCACGGTTTAAATCCAACAGAATTTGCCGTATTGGAGCTCTTATATCATAAAGGCCCACAGCCGATTCAAAAAATTGGGCAAAAAATATTGTTGCAAAGCGGTTCGATGACGTACGTGATTAATCAATTGGAGAAAAAGCAGTTGTTGCGCCGCGAACGTTGTCCAGAAGATCGCCGTGTCATTCATATTAATATTACAGAAGAAGGATATGCGCTCATTGAAAAAATATTCCCTGAACATGAGCGCCAATTAGCAGAGTTGATGAATGAGTTATCGGATGAAGAGATGGATACATTAATTCATTTAACGAAAAAACTCGGATTGTCGATTCGACAATTGTAATAAAAAATGAGCGGGCCTACGTCAGGCTCGCTCATTTTTATTATTTAATCGTAGATAACATTTCTGCGAATTCATTCGTATATTTTTCTGAAGGTTCGTCGTAAATTGTCGCACGAACGACTTTACCGTTCATTTCAAAGACGAAAATAGAAATTGTCGATTCGCTAATTTTCGTTTGATAGCTTATTGCTTGTTTTGCATTTTGTAAGCTCACTGGATCGTTCGTATGGATTTCTGCATCGCCTGCAATCGCTTGTGCTAACTCGAGGCCATTTTGTTTATAGAAGTCATACGCATCTTGTGTGAATTCTTCTACTTCTAAGCGCATAAACGTTTGACCATCCGCTGAAAGTGAAACGATGTCACGTCCAGGTTCTTCTTCCGTAAATGTATATCCTTTTAACAATGTAATGGCATAGCGATCTGTTTGAATGACTTCACCGTCTTGTGTTGCAGGAGCAGCTGGTTTTGCTTCTTCTTTGTTTGGCTGAGTAGCAGGCTTTTCAGCTGGTTTCGTTGCTGGTTTCTCCTCTTTTGGTTCTTCTTTTGGAGTTTCTTGTTTTTCTTCCTCTATTTCATCAGATTGTGCGGCATTTTGTTCTTCGAGTTCAACTTTTTCTTTTTCTTGCTCTTGTTCTTTTTCAGCTTTCTCCGTTCCACAAGCTCCGAGAACGAGGAGAAGTGAAGCGAATAAGGCGAGTGTTACTTTGTTCTTCATGCATAATCCCATCCTTTCTTTACATACATATAGACGTTTCAAAAATTATTTCGTTGCATCTTTTGACTTTGCGATAATTTTGTAACGCTTATGATTGATGACAGTCTTTTCTTCCATTTCAAGCTCTTCAAAATTTTTCATGTACGTGAGGTCGACGATAACCGAGTTTTCGTTCACTTTTTCAACAACACCTTGAAGTCCATCTTTAAATTCAATAATATTTCCTACTTCTGCAATTTTCATAATCCGTGTCTCCTTTGTCATAAGTTGTTTCACTTTAATGTGCCATAGTTTACACGTTTCCGAAAGAGTTTGCACTGAATTTGCTGAAATGTCGTCATTTTGTTAAAAAATGGAGGACTATTTCGTATGAAATGGACATCCCGTCTGTTCTTTTTTACGATAAAAGAAGTTCGGTTTTAATGTCGTATTGTCATAAGGACGATGGAAAATATGACTCGTTGCTGGTGCGAGTGGCGGAATGAGCCACGTCCAGTTACCTGTAATATGCCGGCACGCTTTTTCCTCTGTCTTTTCAAAAATTTCAAATTGCTTGCTTGCCGTATGATGGTCGACGAGTGTGACGCCGTGTTGTTCATACGAATGTAAAACGGCGATATTTAATTCGACGAGTGCACGGTCTTGCCAAAGCGCACGGTTTGAAGACGTATCGAGTCCGAGCAATTTAGCGACAGCGGGCAGTTGATCGTAGCGGTCGGTATCAGCAAAGTTACGCGCGCCAATTTCTGTTCCCATATACCATCCGTTAAACGGAGCCGCTGTATATTCAATGCCTCCGATTTCCAAAATCATATCTGAAATGATCGGCACCGCATACCACTTTAATTGGAGTGGTGTGAAGTCATACTCAGGATGTGTAATCGGCACTTCGCGAATGATGGAAGAGGGGATATTACGCCATAAATGTTCCCCATGTTCATTTTCAATGACGAGCGGTAAAATGTCAAAGGGAGTTTTGGCGCCTTCCCACCCGAGAGATTCACAAAAATGTGTAAATGTTCGAGAAGCGGGATCCCCAATCGTATCATAGCCTGCGTAGCGTAATAGTTGATGGTTATGTAAGCGGATGGGCTCAGTTCCATCTGGTCGTTTAGCAGGGAAAATCGTAATTGTCGAACGAATTTTTCCTTCGTTTGTCGCATAGTCGATATGTCGAAATAAAGCATTCATCACATCTTCTAAATTTGTCGTTTCTCTTTCATCGAAGACGTGCAATTGATTCCAAAAAAGTCGTCCGATGCATCGGTTGCTGTTGCGCCAAGCGAGTTTCGCACCGTAGCTCAATTCTTCAAACGTATGAGTGTACGTTTTCGTCTCCTCAATTTCTTTTGTGACAGCTTCAATTCGAGCATCTCGCTCATTTATCGGTAATTCATTTTCTTCATAATATGTGTGTAAAAAATCGATCGCTTCTTTTAATACATTGTTCATCGTATCATCCAACTCCTTCTCTATTAAGCTTAAATGATTTACGTGAACGAAAAAGAGACTGTGAAAACATTATAAAAAATAGATGTTTGTTGTTCACACAAAATACATACTTTCGCGCAATTCTTAATTGTTTTGTTATAATAACGGAATGGAAGAGAAAGAGGTGGATTATGACAAAGGAAAATCAATATTTTACGAAACCGACGTATGCCATTATGGTCGCAATCGGGATTGCGCACTTATTTAACGATGCGATTCAAGCAGTCGTTCCGGCGATGTTCCCGATTTTAGAAAAGTCGCACGGCATTTCTTACACGAAACTAGGATTTATAGCGTTCACATTAAATATGGTGTCGGCACTTTTACAACCGGTTGTCGGATACATTAGCGATAAAAAACCGCGTCCGTTCGCTTTGCCGCTTGCGATGGTATTGTCAGCAATCGGGATGGCGGGTCTTGCGTTCGCTTCGAGCTACGGACTCATTATCGCATCGGTCGCTTTGCTCGGATTAGGGTCTGCGGTATTCCATCCGGAAGGGTCAAAAGTTTCGTTTTTATCCGCAGGTTCAAAGCGTGGTCTTGCGCAATCGATTTATCAAGTGGGAGGGAATACCGGTCAAGCGCTTGCTCCTTTAATTAGCGCGTTCGTATTAGTTGGTCTCGGCCAAAGAGGAGCAGCTATTTTCGTCCTCGTCGCTGTTGCCGCTGTATTGTTGTTAACGCGTGTATCGTTTTGGTATCGCGAACAGCTCGAAAAAGAACGAACGTCGAAACGTAAAAAAGTGCTCGTTTCAACGCTCGGTCATTTAACGAAGAAAAAAATCGGAATCGCACTCGGACTTTTAATGATCATTATTTTCGCACGTTCATTTTACGTGACGAGTATGTCTAGTTTTTATGTCTTCCATCTCATGCAAAACTACGACTACACGATTGAAAAAGGGCAGTTATACATTTTCTTATTTTTAGCATTCGGTGCGATTGGAACATTTTTCGGGGGTCCGATTGCCGATCGTATCGGAACGAAAAATGTCATCATTTTATCGTTGCTCGTTCCATTGCCATTTGCGCTCGGATTACCGTTCATCTCCGCTACTTGGATTGGCGTCTTTTTAGCGATTATCGGATTTTTTATCATGTTGAGCTTCTCGGTGACGGTCGTTTATGCACAAGAATTAATTCCGACTAAGATTGGAACGATGGCTGGCTTAACAGTCGGACTCGCTTTCGGTATGGGAGCGGTCGGTGCTGTATTTATCGGAAACTTAATGGATCGTATCGGTGTGATGGATACGATGATCGTCGCAAGTTATTTGCCGTTTTTAGGTTTAGTCGGTTTACTTTTACCGAAAGATGGACAGCCAGAACAGACGAGTATGTAAACATTTCATAATAAAATTGTAATGAATCTCTTTTTTATGTTTTAATGTATTTATAAAGGGTATGTACCTTTATACTTTATAACATTAGGGAGTCGATTTGGTTGGATGACAGGTTTTGGAAAAACCCGGTATTTTTAATTTCGTCGATTACAGTATTTGTACTCGTCGTACTAGGAGCGGTAGCGAAAGATAGCTTTGAGCGTGTCGCTACAATTTTATATGATTTTACGCAAGTGAATTTCGGGTGGTTTTACTTATTAACCGTCTTTATTTTAATTGTTTTTTTATTCGCTTTAGCCATTAGTAAATATGGCGCGATTCGTCTCGGTGGCGATGATGCGAAACCAGACTATCCATTTTTCACATGGATTGGGATGTTGTTTTCTGCAGGGTTCGGTGTCGGACTCGTGTTCTGGGGAGTCGCAGAGCCGATGAGTCATTATTTCAATGCACCATTTCAAGGAGTGCCTGACCAGTCAGCGGAATCTGCGCGTGTCGCGATGGGCTATGCCTTTTTCCATTGGGGCATTTCACAATGGGCGATTTTCGGTTTAGTCGGTCTCGTCATCGGATTTATGCAGTTTCGAAAAAAGAAAGATGGTCTCATTTCGACGGCGCTCGAACCGGTCGTCGGATCGAATAAATATTTAAAAGGCGGCATCGATTCTTTCGCTGTTATTGCGACAGTGATGGGAATTGCGACGTCAATCGGACTCGGTGTCATGCAGATGGGCGGGGGATTGGAATCGGTCTTCGGATGGGAAAATAATTTCAAGCTCCAGCTCATTATTATCGTGCTCGTTTTCGGTGCGTACATGTTGTCAGCTTCAACAGGATTAAATAAAGGAATTCGTTATTTAGGAAACTTTAACTTAGCGCTCGCAATCGCGTTACTCGCTTTCTTCTTCATTATGGGTCCGAAAGTGTTCATTATGGAGTCGTTTACGGTAGCGGTCGGAGATTACATTACGAATTTCATTCAATATAGTTTGCGTCTTCAGCCGTATCAAGGCGGTACGTGGGTGAGTGATTGGACGATTTTCTATTGGGCGTGGGCGATTGCATGGAGCCCGTTCGTCGGGGCTTTCGTCGCTCGTGTGTCGAGAGGACGTACGATTCGTGAATTCATTACAGGGGTGATGATCATCCCGCCTGTCTTTGCGATGATGTGGGTAGCGACACTCGGTGGAACAGCATTGTATAGCGATTTAAACAATGGTACAGCGATTGCGGAAGCGGTCGATCTCGATGTGACGAGCGCGTTATTCGTCACGATGGAACAGTTGCCATTTACGAATGTCTTGTCAGTTTTAGCAATCATTCTCGTCATTACATTTTTAGTGACGAGTGCGGATTCGGCGACGTACATTTTAGCGAGTATGACGACGCGAGGGAATTTGCTTCCACCGATGATCGTGAAAACGATTTGGGGCGTGCTCATGTCGGCGATTGCGGCAGTTCTTTTATTCGCTGGAGGACTGAACGCATTGCAGACCGCATCGCTCGTTTCGGCTTTACCGTTTACCGTATTTCTCGTCATTTTAATGTTTGCGATGGGCAAAGTGTTAAGGAAAGAGCCGATTACGGTAAGGCCGGAAGATATTCGTCATTTTGAAAAAATAAGAAAAGAAGCGCAAAAACAGCGCGACGAAAAATAAAAAGAGAGCCGCTCCTTTTACGATGAAAGGAGACGGCTCTTTTCTTATTTGTACAGTTGTTGCAATGCTTCACGGAAATTCGGGCGGATATCGATCACATCACGCGCTTCTTTCACCATCTGTTCCGCTTCTTCTATCGATGATGCGACACCGAGTTCAAGCAGTAAAGCGGTAGCGGCTGCCCCTGTGCGACCGCGTCCTGTATTGCAGTGCATGTAGATCGTTTCGCCTGCTTCAACCGCTTCTTTCATTTGTTGGACGGTGCGTTGTAAGCTCGTTGCTTCGTCACCGTCTGTTAGTGGTGTGTAGACGCTTTTTTCGTGGACGTCTCCGTCACGTGTGCCACGCAAATCGAAAAAGGCATCGATTTGATGTTCGGCATCCGCTGTTTCGACGGCGTCAATCCCCCCGATATACACTTTTCCATCGAGTAAACTTTGATATGTCGTTCTGCTCATCGTCATTCTCCCTCCAATTGTTCGAAAAGTCCATTCGCTCGTGCTACTATATAGAGGAATGGAAATAAGGATGTGATGAAATGTTAGCACAGTTAATAAAAGAAGGAAAGAAGGTTGTCGTTTTCACTGGGGCGGGCATGTCGACCGAAAGCGGCTTACCGGATTTTCGTTCAGCGAAAGACGGGATGTGGACGAAGTACGATCCGTCCGAAGTAGCAACCGTCGACGCGTTGAATGGTCAGTTCGATACGTTCATCGACTTTTATCGCAATCGCGTCATCGGGGTGAACGAATACGGTCCTCACGAAGGTCATTACATTTTGGCTGATTGGGAACGAAAAGGGTATGTGACATCGATCATTACACAAAATGTCGACGGTTTTCATCAAGAGGCAGGCTCACGCCACGTCATCGAACTGCACGGAACGTTGAAAGAAGTGCATTGTGAAACGTGTGGCAAAGTGTACAGCAATAAACGTTACGAAGATGAACAATATTACTGTGAATGTGGCGGTCCCCTACGCCCATCGATCGTCTTATTCGGCGAAATGTTAGATGAACGTGCTTTAATGGAAGCGGCACTTATGAGTGAAGGAGCGGATGTATTTCTCGTGCTCGGTTCTTCATTGACCGTCTCCCCAGCAAATCAATACCCGCTTATCGCAGTTGAACATGATGCGACATTAATTATCGTTAATCAAGATGAAACACAATACGATGCTTTCGCCGATCGTTGTATTAAAAATGAAAAAATCGGTGACTATTTACGTCGTATTCAAGCGGAATTACAAGCATAAAAAAGACCATCTCGCTACAGTTGCGGGATGGTCTTTCGTTTTATTTATTTCGATCTTTCCAACGTTTGCGCGCATCGCGTTCAAGTTCGAACTGCGCGAGTTGCGCTTGTTTAATTTGATCTCGCACGTAATCTCCGTTAAGGCGTACAACTTGTCCGCCGAGATTGTACGTGTAATCTTGAATCGTTTTGAAATCTTCTTCACGTGCGAGTAAAATGACACCTGTTTGACCGTGTGCGATGAATGATGTCACTTGTTCG
>JASLHQ010000019.1 GCA_030152265.1 Savagea sp. | reverse complement strand
AGTTCGCTATACTAGAGTAAGCAAATTAAATAAGAGCACCTTTAAGAACAGTCCAGAGAGGCTGGGAAGGTAAACGTCATACTGTAGAGGGATTACTCTACTCTATTTCACTACGCATTTTTATGCCCTTTCCGAGGTTTTTCTTGGAGAGGGCTTTTATTTTGGATAAAAAAGGAGGGTTCTTCATGGCAGAAAAAGCGGTCATTTTGGACGAACAAGCGATTGAACGTGCGTTGACGCGCATCGCTCATGAAATTATCGAACGCAATAAAGGAGTCGACCGTTGCATTCTCGTCGGCATTAAAACGAGGGGGGCATTTCTCGCGAAGCGTTTGAGTGAGCGCATCGAAACGATTGAGCAAGAACAAGTGGCGATAGGAGAACTCGACATTACTTTATATCGCGACGATCTTCAGAAAAAAACAGTCGACGGTGAACCGTCTGTCAACGAAGTGAATATCGAACAAAATGTAGAGGACAAAATCGTTATTTTAGTCGATGATGTGTTATTTACAGGACGTACAGTGCGCGCAGCGATGGACGCGATCATGGATATCGGCAGGCCGAGCGCCATTCAACTTGCCGTCCTCGTTGACCGAGGTCATCGCGAGTTACCAATTCGACCAGACTTTATCGGGAAAAACATCCCGACGTCGAGCGATGAGCGCGTCGTCGTAAAGTTACAAGAAGAAGATGGCGAAAATAGCGTCGTCATTCATAAGTGAGGTGCCCTATGGCGGAAAAAGCAGTGTTAGACATTCAAGATAAGCCCGATCCACTACGTTGGATCGTACTCAGTTTACAACATATGTTTGCGATGTTCGGTGCGACGATTTTAGTGCCGACACTCGTCGGATTAAGCCCAGCGATGGCTTTGCTTACGAGCGGTATCGCCACATTCATTTTCGTCATCGTGACGCGCTTCCAAGTACCTGCTTACTTAGGTTCAAGTTTTGCCTTCATCGCTCCGATCATTATGATTCGCGAAGGTGGCGGAACAGACGGAGACATTATGATTGGGATTATCGCAGTATCCCTCGTTTATTCGATCGTCTCACTCGTCATTTGGAAGACGGGACACCGTTGGATTATGCGTCTTTTACCACCGATTGTCGTCGGACCGGTCATCGTCGTTATCGGACTCGGGCTTGCGCCGACAGCGATCGACATGGCGAGCATGGTTCCTGTATTCGATGAACTTGGCAATCAAATCGGTTCAGAATACAGTTTGAAACATTTAACTGCAGCGGGTGTGACGCTTTTAACAGCGGTCATCGTCCTCATGTTTTTCAAAGGGCTCATTAGTTTAATGCCTGTCATCGTCGGTATCGTCGTCGGGTACATTTACTCGCTCGCGATCGGCATCGTCGATTTTGACCCAGTATTACAAGCGAAAGTATTCGCTATGCCGGAATTTATTTTCCCGGTCGTTCATTACGATGTGAACATTTCACTCATGGCGTTATCGCTCATGATTCCGGTCGTGCTCGTCACGATTTCAGAACATATCGGTCACCAACTCGTCTTAGGACGTGTCGTCAATCGCAACTACATTAAAGACCCAGGACTTCACCGTTCATTGCTAGGGGACGGACTCGGAACACTCATTAGTGGATTGATGGGCGGACCGCCGAAAACGACGTACGGTGAAAATATCGGAGTGCTTGCAATGACGCGTGTATACAGTGTGTACGTCATTTTAGGAGCAGCGACATTCGCGATCGTCTTCGCTTTCTTAGGAAAAGTGATGGCATTGATCGGAACGATTCCGACCGCTGTTCTTGGCGGCGTATCGATCTTACTTTTCGGTATGATCGCAGCATCTGGTTTACGCATGCTCGTCGAACATCAAATCGATTTTGACAGCCAACGTAACTTAGTCATCGCATCCGTCATTCTCGTCATCGGAATCGGTGGCGCGACATTGAAATTTATCGTCCCAGTATTAAATGTTCCGTTTGAACTCGGAGGAATGGCACTCGCGGCAATCGTCGGTGTGTTACTCAACCTCATTTTGCCTGGACGACCGAAAGAATTAATCGAAGAATAACCTTTTTAATTTCGTTCAGAGAGACGGAGAAAGGGATTTGCACGATAGCCTATTTGAAGTAGGTTTAGTTTCGTATGCAAAAGAACCTTTTCCCGAATTGGCGAAAAGGTTCTTTTTTCATAATATGAACCGCATGAACGGCGGGGATCGCTTGGTTAAAAAAGTATACGTTACTTGTTCCCAAGAATGTTAGTATCTACTAACGGTTCAACAAAATCGTACAATAAAGGAGACGACTACGATGGAACATATCGTCAATATGAAAAGTTTAACGACAGAAGAAATGATGAAAATTATCGAACTCGCACGTGAAATGAAGGCGGACGGCATTCGTAAATTAGACCGCACGTATTATGTGAGCAATTTATTTTTCGAGCCGAGCACGCGCACGAAATCGAGTTTCGAAATGGCCGAACGTCGCTTAGGAATGGAAGTTATCCCATTCGCTCCTGAATCATCGAGCACGTTAAAAGGTGAAACATTGTACGATACGGTGAAAACATTTGAAGCGATCGGACTCGACCTCGTCGTCGTGCGCCATCCGCGTGATAAATATTACGAGCAACTCGTCGACCATATGGACATTCCGCTCATTAATGGAGGAGACGGATCTGGCCAACATCCGACACAATCATTACTCGATATTTTCACAATCTACGAACATTTCGGTAAATTTGAAGGATTAAATGTTACAATTGCAGGAGACATCTCTCACAGTCGTGTCGCAAAATCGAATGCTGAATCGCTCGAACGACTAGGTGCGAACGTCACATTCGTCTGCCCGGATGAGTGGGCAGGAGAGTTCGACTATACGACAGACTTAGATGCTCAAATCGAAAGTTGTGACGTCCTCATGTTGTTACGTGTTCAACACGAACGCCATGACGGAGATGGACTTGCATTTTCAAAATGGGAATATCATCGCCAGTTCGGCTTGACGCTAGAACGAGCGGAGCGCTTGCAAGAGCACGCGATCATCATGCATCCAGCACCTGTCAATCGCGGGGTTGAAATTGCAGATGAACTCATTGAAAGTCCGAAGTCAAAAATTTTAACACAAGTGGAAAACGGCGTGTACGTACGCGCTGCTATTATAAAGTTATTACTTAAAGGGAGGAACGAATAATGAGCTTACTTATTCAAAATGTCAACGTATTAAATGGAAACAACGAGTTAATTGAAACGGATGTATTCGTGGAAAATGGAGTCGTTGAGGCGATCGGAAAAGACTTACGAGTCGAAGCAGACCGCACAGTAGATGGTGGAGGAAAATTACTATCTCCTGGATTTATCGACATTCACGTTCATTTACGCGAACCAGGTGGCGAGCATAAAGAGACGATTGAAACAGGAACGCACGCAGCAGCAAAAGGCGGTTTCACGACAGTATGTGCGATGCCGAATACGCGCCCTGTACCAGACACGAAAGAAAACTTAACACTCGTCAATGAATTGATTGAAAAGAACGCTCGCATTCGTGTACTTCCTTACGCATCGATCACGATTCGTGAAGCAGGAAAAGAATTAACGAACTTTAAAGAGTTAAAAGAACACGGTGCATTCGCGTTTACAGACGATGGTGTCGGCGTCCAATCAGCAGGGATGATGTACGAAGCGATGCAACAAGCGGCTGAACTCGACATGGCTGTCGTCGCACACTGTGAAGATAACTCACTCATTTACGGTGGAGCGATGCACGAAGGTGAGAAGAGTAAAGAGATGGGCATTAAAGGAATTCCATCGATTTGTGAAGCAGTACAAATTGCGCGCGACGTCTTACTTGCAGAGGCGGCAGGTGCACATTATCACGTTTGTCACGTCAGCACGAAAGAATCGGTGCGCGCGATTCGCGAAGCGAAAGCAGCAGGCATTCACGTAACAGCAGAAGTGACACCACACCACTTACTGTTAATCGATGAAGACATTCCAGGAGACGACGCAAACTGGAAAATGAACCCACCATTACGCGGACAAGAAGACTTAGAAGCGTTACTCGAAGGATTAGAAGACGGCACGATCGACTTTATCGCAACAGACCATGCGCCGCATACAGATGAAGAGAAAGCAGTCGGATTTGCAACAGCACCATTCGGCATTACAGGATTTGAAACAGCGTTCCCATTGCTTTATACGAAACACGTACAGTTAGGACGTTGGACGACACAACAACTCGTCGACTGGTTGACGAAAAAGCCAGCAGACGTGTTCAACTTACCGTATGGACGTTTAGAAGTAGGCGGCGTTGCAGACTTAACATTAATCGACTTAGAACAAGAACGAGCAATCGATAAAACAACATTCGTTTCAAAAGGGAAAAATACACCGTTCAACGGTTGGAACTGTGCAGGATGGCCAGTGATGACTGTATTCGAAGGTGAAGTTGTTTGGGAGGAGAACTAATATGACAACACGTTATTTAATTTTAGAAGACGGTACAATTTTTGAAGGTCGCGCATTCGGTTCAAACGAAGCATCAGTCGGTCACGTCGTATTTGCGACAGGGATGACAGGCTACCAAGAGACGATTTCAAACCCATCATCAGCAGGTCAAATGATCGTCATGACGTATCCAGCAATCGGAAACTACGGCATTAACCGCGACGACTACGAATCGATCGAACCGGCATTAAACGGTTTAATCGCTCGCGAATATTGCGACGAGCCTTCAAACTTCCGCAGCGGCATGTCGCTCGGGAAATTGCTCGAATTAAAAGGCATTCCAGGCATCGACGAAATTGATACACGTCATTTAACACTCCATTTACGCGACAACGGCACGTTGCGCGGCATGATTACAGAAGCGGGTGCGACACTCGATGAAGCGAAAGCTCTCGCAACATTGAAAGAGTACGAAGCACCGACGAACTTAGTCGCAAGCGTATCGACACAAAAAGCATACCCGAGCCCAGGCTTAGGGGAGCGTGTCGTGTTAATCGACTACGGTATGAAACATGGTATTTTACGTGAATTAAATAAACGCGACTGCGACGTCATCGTCGTGCCACACGATACAGATGTTGAAACGATCGCATCATTATTCCCAGACGGTATTTTATTATCGAACGGTCCAGGAAATCCAGAACATTTACAACAACAAATTGAAACGATTCAATCATTGCTCGGGAAATATCCGATCTTCGGAATCGGTCTCGGTCATCAATTACTCGCGCTCGCAACAGGAGCAAAAGTACAAAAGATGAAACACGGTCGCTACGGCAGCAACCACCCAGTGAAAAACTTAAAAACGAATCGTACAGAATTAA
This sequence comes from Savagea sp., assembly GCA_030152265.1. Classification (GTDB taxonomy): domain Bacteria; phylum Bacillota; class Bacilli; order Bacillales_A; family Planococcaceae; genus Savagea. The sequence continues at coordinate 26,637 of JASLHQ010000019.1, read as the reverse complement.
CATCACAATGTCACGGATACGAAATCGTACGCGAATCACTCGAAGGTACAGGGATGGAAGTGACGCACGTGGCGTTAAATGATGAATCGGTTCAAGGAATCGCGGATGAGTCACGCCATGCGTTTTCAGTCCAATTCCACCCAGAAGGATCACCAGGTCCAATCGATGCAGTCGGATTGTTCGACGATTTTATTCAAGCGATTAAAGCGGTAAGAAGAAAGGGGTCTCACAATGCCTAAACGTACAGATATTGAAACTATTTTAGTAATCGGATCAGGTCCGATCGTCATCGGTCAAGCAGCAGAATTTGACTACGCGGGAACACAAGCATGTGTCGCTTTAAAAGAAGAAGGATACAAAGTTATTTTAATTAACTCGAACCCAGCGACAATTATGACAGATACAGAAATTGCGGACAAAGTGTACATCGAGCCGATCACACTCGACTTCGTCAGCCGCATTATCCGTAAAGAACGCCCGGATGCACTCCTCCCAACACTCGGTGGACAGACGGGATTAAACATGGCGATTGAACTTGAAGAATCAGGGATTTTAAAAGAGTTAAATGTTGAAATTTTAGGTACGAAATTAGATGCGATTCACCAAGCGGAAGACCGCGATTTATTCCGTACATTAATGAACGACTTAGGCGAACCTGTTCCTGAAAGTGACATCATTCACAACATGGAAGAAGCACGCAACTTCGTTGACCGCATCGGTTATCCGGTAATCGTTCGTCCTGCTTTCACGCTCGGTGGAACAGGTGGCGGAATTTGTTACAACGATGATGACTTAGAAGAATTCGTAACGAGCGGATTAAAATATAGCCCAGTGACACAATGTTTACTCGAAAAATCAATCGCTGGATTTAAAGAAATTGAATACGAAGTGATGCGTGACTCAGCGGACAACGCAATCGTCGTATGTAATATGGAAAACGTTGACGCAGTCGGTATTCATACAGGAGACTCGATCGTAGCGGCACCGAGCCAAACGATGACAGACCGCGAATACCAAATGCTTCGTAACGTGTCATTAAAAATCATTCGCGCACTCGGTATCGAAGGTGGATGTAACGTCCAAATGGCGCTCGATCCGAACAGCTTCGACTACTACATTATCGAAGTGAACCCACGTGTTTCACGTTCATCGGCACTCGCTTCAAAAGCGACAGGTTACCCGATTGCGAAACTCGCAGCGAAAATTGCGGTCGGTTTAACATTGGATGAAATGTTGAACCCGGTAACGGGAACGACGTACGCATGTTTCGAACCGTCACTCGACTATGTCGTGACAAAAATTCCACGTTGGCCATTCGATAAATTCGAATCAGCGAAACGTAACTTAGGTACACAAATGAAAGCGACGGGCGAAGTAATGGCTGTCGGACGCACATTTGAAGAATCGATTTTAAAAGCGGTCCGTTCACTCGAAACAGGTCAATTCGACTTATCACTTGAAGGTGGAGACGAAATGACAGACGAGTGGATTGAAAAACGTATTCGTCGCGCAGGAGATGAGCGTCTCTTCTTCATAGGGGAAGCGTTGCGTCGCGGTGTATCGATCGAAACACTTCATGAGTGGAGCATGATCGACTTACACTTCTTACGCAAATTCGAAAACATCGTGAAATTTGAAGAAGTAGCAAAAGCGAATCCATTCGACGAAGAAGTCGCGTACAAAGCGAAACGTATGGGATTTGCGGACGTCGCACTCGCAAAATATTGGAATACAGACGAGCGCACAGTATACAACTGGCGTAAAGAACGCAACATGTTCCCGGTTTACAAAAAGGTCGACACATGTGCGGGAGAATACGAATCAAAAACACCATACTTCTACGGAACGTATGAAAAACATAATGAATCGATCAAATCAGATAAGAAGAGCATCGTCGTACTCGGTTCAGGTCCAATCCGTATCGGACAAGGGGTTGAATTCGACTATGCGACAGTTCACTCAGTATGGGCGATTCAACAAGCAGGCTACGAAGCGATCATCGTCAACAACAACCCTGAAACGGTATCGACAGACTTCTCGATTTCTGACAAGTTATACTTCGAACCGTTAACAGTAGAAGACGTGATGCACATTATCGAACTCGAACAACCAGAAGGTGTCGTCGTGCAATTCGGTGGTCAAACAGCGATCAACCTCGCAGCTGAATTGGAAGCGCGCGGCGTGAAAATTATCGGAACAGCACTCGAAGATATCGACCGTGCAGAAAACCGTGACAAATTCGAAGCAGCCCTTCGCGAAATCGGCATTCCACAACCGCTCGGTAAAACAGCGATGAGCGTACCGGAAGCTGTCGAAATCGCACGCGAAATTGGCTATCCTGTACTCGTTCGTCCGTCATACGTACTCGGTGGTCGTGCGATGGAAATCGTCTACGAAGAACCTGAATTATTGCATTACATGAAACACGCTGTAAAAGCGAGCCCAGAACACCCAGTATTGATCGACCGTTACTTAACAGGAACGGAAATCGAAGTCGATGCGATTTGTGACGGCGAAAATGTTTTAATTCCAGGAATTATGGAACATATCGAGCGCGCTGGTGTTCACTCAGGTGACTCGATCGCGGTATACCCACCACAAAACTTATCCGCATCGATGATCGAAACAATCGCAGACTATACGACACGACTCGCACTCGGATTGAAAATTCGCGGATTGTTGAACATCCAATTCGTCATTAGCGAAAAACAAGTGTACGTCATCGAAGTGAACCCACGTTCAAGTCGTACCGTACCATTCTTAAGTAAAATTACGAACATTCCGATGGCGAACGTGGCGACGAAAGCGATTCTCGGTGAATCAATCGTAGAACAAGGATACCCGACAGGCCTTGCGACACCACCAGCAGGCGTATACGTAAAAGTCCCAGTGTTCTCATTCGCCAAACTTCGCCGTGTCGACATTACACTCGGCCCTGAAATGAAATCGACAGGGGAAGTAATGGGGAAAGATACAACAGTCGAAAAAGCTCTTTACAAAGGACTCGTCGCAAGCGGTATGGAAATTAAAGAATACGGTTCAGTCTTAATGACCGTTTCAGATAAAGATAAGCAAGAAATGTTAGGACTTGCACGTCGTTTCAAAAACATCGGTTACCACATTTTAGCGACAGCAGGAACGGCAGAAGTGTTGAAAGCAGAAGGAATTGACGTAGAAATCGTCAACAAAATTGGCGAAGAAGGGCGCACATTGCTCGACGTCATTCAAAACGGTGAAGCGCAACTCGTCATTAACACATTGACGAAAGGAAAACAGCCAGAGCGCGACGGCTTCCGCATTCGTCGTGAATCGGTTGAAAATGGCGTACCTTGCTTAACGTCAATCGATACAGCAGATGCAACATTGCGCGTCATCGAATCGATGACATTCGAAACGGAGCCAATGCCAAAACAGGAGGAAGCGTAATGATTATTCAAGATCGTATGGAAATTGTCGAACATAAACAGATCGCACGTGCGATTTTTGAGTTGACATTGCGCGGCAAATTGACAGGGGAAATTACTTCCCCTGGACAATTCGTCCACGTTCGTGTGTCAGATTCACTCGACCCGTTGCTTCGCCGCCCGATTTCTATCGCGAAAGTAAATCGCGACAAGCAAGAAATTACATTGCTTTACCGTGCGGACGGACACGGAACAGGCGTATTATCGAAACGCATCACTGGCGATACGGTAGACGTTCTCGGCCCACTCGGAAACGGCTTCCCAATCGAAGCGACAGAAACGGGAGAAACCGCTTATTTAATCGGAGGCGGAATCGGTGTGCCACCGCTTTACGAATTATCGCGTCAATTGACAGCGAAAGGCGTAAAGTGCGTCCACATTCTCGGATTTGAATCAGAAGATGTCGTCTTTTATCAAGAACAGTTTGCAGCGCTCGGCGATACGCATATCGCGACAGTCGATGGAACAGAAGGGACGAAAGGTTTCGTCACGCATGTGATGGACAATCTCCCGACGGACTTTGCGACATTTTACACGTGTGGCCCGATGCCGATGTTAAAAGCGGTGCAACAAGCATATGCGGATAAAAAAGGTTACGTTTCATTCGAAGAAAGAATGGGTTGCGGAATCGGAGCTTGTTTCGCATGTGTATGTGAAACGAAAGACCAGTCCGAACGAAGCTATGTAAAAATTTGTTCAGATGGACCAGTATTTGAAGCGGGGGTTGTATCGATATGAGTCGTTTAGCGATGGAATTGCCAGGATTACAATTAAAAAACCCAATCATGCCAGCATCGGGATGTTTCGGTTTCGGTAAAGAATTCGGAGGCTTGTATGACTTATCTCAGCTCGGCGCGATCATGATTAAAGCGACGACGGAAGAAACGCGTTACGGCAACCCGACACCACGCGTAGCGGAAACAGCATCCGGTATGTTGAACGCGATCGGTCTTCAAAACCCAGGGCTTGAAAAAGTGATGGCGGAAGAATTGCCATGGTTAGAGCGTTATGACGTGCCGATTATCGCGAACGTAGCAGGAAGCGAAACGGCGGATTATGTAGCAGTAGCGAAAGCTATTTCAACAGCGCAGAACGTGCATGCATTAGAATTAAACATTTCATGCCCGAACGTCAAATGCGGAGGCATTCAATTCGGAACAGACCCTGACACAGCGCGTGAATTGACTGCGGCAGTGAAAGAAGTATCATCTGTTCCTGTGTACGTGAAATTATCGCCGAACGTGACGAGCATCGTCGACATGGCGAAAGCGGTAGAAGCGGGGGGCGCAGATGGGATTACGATGATTAACACGTTAATCGGGATGCGTCTCGATGCGAAAACAGGTCGTCCGATCATCGCGAACCGAACAGGTGGCCTTTCAGGTCCAGCGGTGAAGCCTGTTGCGATCCGCATGGTAGCGGAAGTGAGTCAAGCGACGAACTTACCGATCATCGGAATGGGCGGAGTGACGAACGCGCAAGACGTCGTCGACTTTTTAAGCGTCGGTGCGAGCGCAGTCGCAGTCGGAACAGCGAACTTCGTCGACCCATTCGTCTGCCCGAACATCATTAACAGTTTAGAAGAAAAACTTGATGAACTCGGAGTCGACCACATTTCAGAATTGATTGGAAGGAGCCACCGACTATGACAGACTCACCATTTATCGCCCTCGATTTCCCGACAGGAGAAGAAGCGTTACGCTTTTTACAACCGTTCGAAGGAAAAGCGAATGTCAAAGTAGGGATGGAACTTTTTTATAAAGAAGGACCTGCGATTTTACACGAATTAAAAGCGCGAGGATACGGCATTTTTCTCGATTTAAAATTGCACGATATTCCGAACACTGTAAAATCAGCGATGAAAATTTTAGCGCAGTATGAAGTTGAACTCGTCAACGTTCACGCTGCAGGCGGTGTGCGCATGATGGAAGCGGCTCTCGAAGGGTTAGAAGAAGGAACACCCGCAGGGAAAACACGTCCACGCATTATCGCAGTAACGCAACTAACATCGACGGATGAAGCGAGCATGCGAGCGGATCAACTCATCGAACAGTCACTCGAACAATCGGTCGTCCACTACGCGAAAAAAGCGCAAGAAGCAGGATTGGACGGCGTCGTCTGTTCGGTGCTCGAAGCGAAAATGATCGAAGAAGCGTGCGGCAAAGACTTTTTAAAAGTGACGCCAGGCATCCGTATGGCAAGCGGTGAAATGCACGACCAAAAACGTGTCGCGACACCACAATTCGCACGCGAAAACGGTTCGACACATATCGTCGTCGGCCGTGCGATTACACAAGCGGCTGATGCGGTGAAAGCACATGCTGAAGTGAATGCATTATGGAAGGGGCAGTAACATGACAATCGAAAAACAAGTAGCAGAAATTTTATTACAAGTAGGGGCTGTCGAATTAAGCCCGAACGACCCTTTTACATGGGCTTCAGGTATTCAATCACCGATCTATTGCGATAACCGTCTAACGATGGCAGACCCAGTCGGTCGTAAAGTGATTGCGAAAGGTCTTGCGAACATTATTCGCGAACAGTTCCCAGAGGCGAATGTCGTCGCAGGAACAGCGACAGCGGGTATCCCGCACGCTGCTTGGATTGCAGACGAACTCGAATTGCCGATGGTGTACATCCGTTCAACGCCGAAAGGACACGGACAAGGGCGCCAAATCGAAGGGAAAATGCAAGAAGGCGACCGCGCGATCATCGTGGAAGACCTCATTTCAACAGGCGGAAGCAGTTTAAACGCTGCGGAAGCGGTGAAACGTGAAGGATACGATGTAGCAGGAGTCGTTTCGATTTTCACATACGGTTTAAACAAAGCGGACGACATGTTTAAAGAAGCAGGACTTGAATATGCGAGCTTAACGAACTTCGCTGCACTTGTCGAAGTAGCGGAGCAAAATGGTGCGATCGCGAAAGAAGACATTGATGGTCTTTTATCGTGGCACGCTCAATTAAAAGAAGGTACATTATAAAAGAGAACGGCAAGTAAAAGCGCATGAAATCACTCATTGATTTCATGCGCTTTACTCATTGTTTTAATTGACGGACGAGTTGCTCATCCGGTGTGACGAATAATGTTTGTTGTTCGAAATAATTGACGAATCCTGGTTTTGCGCCTGACGGTTTTTTCACGTGACGAATTTCCGTATAGTCGACCGGAACATTCGAAGACGTGCGCGCTTTACTGAAGTAAGCGGCAATAACCGCAGCTTCTTGCAACGTCGTTTCGTCTGGATTGTCGCTTAAAATGACGACGTGCGAGCCTGGAATATCTTTCGTATGCAACCACGTATGGTGACGGCTCGCTAATTTAAAGGTGACGTGATCGTTCTGTTTATTATTTTTCCCGACGGCGATCGGAATACCTGTTGACGATTTGTAACGCTCGATGACCATTTTCTTTTTCTTCTCTTTTTTCTTCGAGCGACGTTTTCGCATGTAGCCATTTTCAATTAATTCTTCCCGAATTTCATCGATATCGTCCGGTGTCGCCATTTCTACTTGTTGAAGTAACGTTTCGAAATAGTCGAGTTCTTCTTTCGTTAAACGCATCTGTTGTTTCAATTGAATGAGTGCATTTTTCGCTTTCGTATATTTTGTATAGTAGCGGTTCGCGTTTTCAATCGCCGTTTTGCGAGGATCGAGCGGAATCGTCACTTCTGAACCGTCGTAGTAATTTTCGACCGTCGCTTCTTTCGCATTCGCTTCAATTTGATAATGATGAGCCATGAGCAGTTCACCGTACAATTGGAAATCATCCAATTTTTCCGCGTCTTTATATTCTTTTTGAAGCACTTTTTCTTTTTTCACTAATTTTGCTCGCTCGTTCGCTAACCATTTTTCTAAATCTTGCGCTTGCGCTCGCACACGTTCACGGTCTGCTTTTTCGAAATAGACGCGGTCGAGTAAATCTCCGAGCGATTTTGCTTCATAAATGACTTCATCAGCGGTCGTTAACGGATGAGCGGAAAAGATGTCGCGTCCGTCTTTTCTCATGACGACAGGTTGAAATGGCAACGTTTCAAACGATTCGATAAAGTTGCGATACGTTTGGAACTGCAAATCTTTTTCTAACAAGGTGTACAATTCGGTCGCATGAATCGGGGCGATCCCTTGTAAGTATTGGATGAAATCTCGTCCTTTTTCAAGCTTATGATATATGTCGAACAGTTCTTCTTCGCTTATTGTGAACGGGTTCTTTTTTTCTTGTTCGGGTGGTGAGACGTACGTTGCGCCTGGAAGAACGGTACGAAAGCTGTTCATATAAGGAGGTAAATGTTTGAGCGCTTCGATAATTTTATCGTCCCCTGGATCGACAACCATCAAGTTACTATGGCGTCCCATCACTTCCATAATTAATGTGCGTGTGATTGGGTCTCCGATTTCATTATGACTCGCAATCGTGAAATGGATGATGCGGTCGTTGTCGACTTGTTCGATCGCTGTGATGATTCCGGATTCAATATGGCGGCGTAAAATGGTGCAAAACATCGTCGGTTCAGGTGGATTCGTAATCGTCTCTTCCGTCAGTTGAACGCGCGCGTAAGAAGGGTGAGCGGAAAGCAGCAGTTTCACATTTTTTCGCTGGGCACGCATCGTGAGAACGACTTCATATTCGTTCGGTTGATGTACGCGGTTAATGCGTCCTCCTACGAGTTGTTGTAATTCGGTGACGATCGCACGTGTAAATAGTCCATCAAAAGCCATAATCATTCCTCTTTCTATCATCGTTTATTTTACATCTTAGCATTTTTCTATCCTTCTATGGTATAATACGAACAGATTATCGTCTATTCTTTTGCGGTTTGGACGGGTAGTAAATCATGATGTAAAGAGGGATTCCATGTATAAGAAAAAGGGCTTGCTTATCGTATTATCAGGACCGTCTGGTGTCGGAAAAGGGACGGTTCGAAAAGCGCTTTTCGAAGAGCCGGATACGAACTATGAATATTCGATTTCCATGACGACGCGTTCGCCACGCGAAGGTGAACAAGATGGGATCGATTATTTTTTCAAATCGAGAGAAGAATTTGAATCGCTCATCGAAGCGGGGCGTTTGTTAGAACATGCCGAATACGTCGGCAACTATTACGGCACGCCGATGCAATATGTTGAAGAGATGATCGAGGCAGGGCGCGACGTCTTTTTAGAAATTGAAGTAGAAGGCGCGAAACAAGTGCGTGAGAAGATGCCAGAGGGATTGTTCATCTTTTTAGCACCACCGAGCTTATCCGAATTAGAAAATCGTCTCATCGGACGCGGTACGGAAGAAGCGGACGTCATCGCGACGCGTGTTGCACGTGCACGTGAAGAACTAGAGATGATGCATTTATACGATTATGTCGTTGAAAATGACGACGTTCAAAATGCTTGTGACCGAATTCATGCGATCGTGACAGCGGAACATTGCAAGCGTGAACGTGTCGAACAACTATACAAACAAATGTTGAGAGGGGAATAAACCATTGTTATATCCATCAGTAGATAGATTAAAAGAAAAAATCGATTCAAAATACACACTCGTGACGCTCGCATCGAAGCGCGCACGTGAAATGCAGGAGCGCCATTTATATTTGCTTGACCAAGAAGAATATAAAGCGCATAAAAATGTCGGAAAAGCGTTAGAAGAAGTCGTAGCAGGCGTATTGACGAATGCAGAGCGCGACGAATCAGTCATTTACGAAGACGAAGTATAAAAACTTTTGGAGACACCTCCCTTTAGAACGATCTCGCTCTCTGAAGGGACTGTCTCTTTTTTATTTTCATTTTTCATCTAGTAAAAGGAGGAGTTTCAATGGAACAGAAAAAAGTGTTGTTAGCGGTAACGGGAGGCATCGCAGTCTACAAAGCGGTCGCCTTAACGAGCAAGCTCGTACAAGCGAATTTTGACGTGAAAGTGATGATGACGGAAAGCGCCCAACAATTTGTGACCCCTTTATCTTTTCAAGCGATGTCTAGAAATGATGTATATGTCGATACGTTCGATGAAAAAGATTCCGCAAAAATTGCACATATCGATTTAGCCGATTGGGCGGATTTAATTATCGTAGCGCCTGCGACGGCGAATGTCATCGGAAAATTGGCGAACGGCATCGCAGACGATATGATTACGACGACTTTGCTTGCGACGGAAGCGCCCATTTGGATAGCGCCTGCGATGAATGTCCACATGTACGCGAATCGAGCGGTAGAACGCAATATGCAAACGTTGCGCCAAGACGGTTTTACGTTTATTGAGCCAGGTGAAGGATATTTAGCGTGCGGTTACGTCGGAAAAGGGCGCATGGAAGAGCCAGAAGCGATTACAGAACGCGTCGTCCGTTACTTTACAGAAGCAACGCCGCTCCCGTTGAAAGGGAAACGCGTGGTCGTCACGGCCGGTCCGACATTAGAACGAATTGACCCGGTTCGTTACATTTCGAATTTTTCAAGCGGCAAAATGGGGTTCGCGATGGCGGAAGCAGCGCGTGATTTAGGAGCGGATGTTACACTCGTCGCAGGTCCGGTAGCGCTCGACACACCAGCTCGTATTCAACGCATCGATGTCGAAAGTGCAGCCGATATGTTAGAGGCCGTACTCTCTCGTTACGACGAAGCGGATATCGTCATTAAGTCGGCAGCCGTTGCGGATTATCGACCGAAACATGCGGCGGATCAAAAAATGAAAAAACAAGAAGGCGACGCAGCGATTGAACTGGAGCGCACGACCGATATTTTAAAAACACTCGGTGCGCAAAAGACGCATCAATTGTTGATCGGTTTCGCAGCGGAGACGAACGATGCGCTCACATACGGTCGTGGCAAATTAGAAAGTAAAAACGCCGACTACATTATCGTCAACGACGTGACAAACCCAGATGGCGGTTTCGGCAACGATACGAACGTCGTCACACTCGTCAGTCGAGATGGCGAAACGCCGTATCCAGCGATGGATAAGCGCATGTTAGCCCGTCAATTATTAACGTACATTAGTGAAAAGGAGTTTGACCATTCGTGAAAATAGCACAAGTCATCGTCGACGTATCCACTTATGCGGTAAATCGTCCATTTGACTATGCGTTAAACGAAGATGCTCCCTATATCGAAATCGGGAGCCGTGTGAAAGTGCCGTTCGGTCGTCGGGACGTCATCGGATACGTCGTCGGTTTAAAAGAAGAAACCGATGTAGATCCAGCAAAACTAAAGCCGATTTCTGAAGTGGTCGATTACCGTCCAGCGCTCACCGAAGAGCTCGTGGAACTCGCTCAACATTTAGCACATCGTACTATTTGTTATGAAATCGATGCATTGCAAGCGATGCTTCCTGCTGCGATGCGTACGTCGTACGAACGACTCGTCGTCGCAACGGTTTCGCTCGAACAGCTTTCTCCTGCGTTGCGCGATATTTTTGAATCGTCACCGACACAGTCATTCGATTCATTGACATCTGCACAGCAAAAGCTTTGTAAAGATGCTGCGCTCGTAGGAGACGTTGAATTTCGAACGGCGATGAAACAACAGACGACGATTAAAACAGAGCGTGTATTGCACGTCCCTTCCCTTGAGCGACTTCAACAAATTGAAGGAGAACTATCGAATCGTGCGCATAAGCAGAAGCAATTGCTTGCGTATTTGATGAACTATCCGAACGAAGTGCTCGTTGAAAAAGTGGTACGTGAAGAAGCGGATGTCGCGGGTCCGACGATTCAAACATTCGTCACTGCAGGCTATGTGGAACGCTCAGAACGCGAAGTGTACCGAGAAATCGATGCCTCTCAAATGGCGTACGATGAAAAGCTCGCTTTAACGACAGAACAACAACACGCTTTTGAAGCGGTGCGCGATGCGATCGATGCATCACGAGCCGAAACCTTTTTGCTTCACGGCATTACAGGGAGCGGAAAGACAGAAGTGTACTTGCAAGCAATCGAACGCGTATTAGAGCGCGGAGAGCAGGCAGTCGTCCTCGTACCCGAAATCGCTTTAACACCGCAAATGACCGCGCGATTTAAAGGGAGATTCGGAGAGCAAGTAGCCGTCATGCATAGCGCTTTATCGCAAGGTGAAAAGTATGACGAATGGCGAAAAATTAGACGAGGGGAAGTGTCGGTCGTCGTCGGTGCACGGTCTGCCATTTTTGCGCCGTTTACCAATTTAGGTCTCATCATTTTAGATGAGGAACATGAATCGACATACAAACAAGAAGACGTTCCCCGTTATCATGCGCGAGATGTTGCGATTTGGCGTGGGAACTATCATCATTGTCCAGTCTTACTCGGTAGTGCAACCCCAGCATTGGAGTCCTTTGCACGAGCGCAAAAAGGTGTGTACACGTTACTTTCCATGACGGAACGACCGAAACAATCTGCACTTCCAGAAGTGTCGGTCGTCGATATGCGGGAAGAGTTGCGCACAGGGAATCGTTCGATGTATTCTCATGCGCTCATTCAAGCGATTCGCGAACGGATGGAGCGCGGTGAACAAATCGTCCTTTTTTTAAATCGAAGAGGGTTCGCATCTTTCATGCTTTGTCGCGATTGTGGAACGACGATGCAATGCCCGCATTGCGATATTTCATTAACGTACCACCGCTCCGTCGAACGTTTGAAATGTCACTACTGCAATTATGAAACATATGTCCCGCCGAAATGTCCGCATTGTGAAAGTGAGTCGATGCGATTTTTCGGTACTGGAACTCAAAAAGCGGAAGTGGAATTAAAAAAAGTGATCCCTGACATATCGGTCATTCGAATGGATGTCGATACGACGAGTCGTAAAGGAGCGCACGAAAAATTGCTCAGCGCATTCGGACGTGGCGAAGCGCAAGTGTTGCTCGGCACACAAATGATCGCCAAAGGGCTCGACTTCCCCAACATTACATTAGTCGGTGTATTAGCCGCCGATTCAAGCTTGCATTTAGCGGACTTTAGAGCGAGTGAACGGACGTTTCAATTGTTGACGCAAGTGAGCGGAAGAGCGGGACGCGCCCATTTACAAGGCGAAGTGATCGTCCAGACGTATGCACCAGAACATTATTCAATTCAACTGGCGAAAGAACAGCAATACATTCCGTTTTACAATGTTGAAATGCAAATGAGGAAACGCTTCGGCTATCCGCCGATGTTTTACATCGTCGCGTTACAGCTATCGCACGCTTCTTTAGAAAAAGTGATTCACTATGCGAATCAAACCGCACGCTTTTTACGCCAAGCATTGGACGATTCTTTTATAATCGTCGGCCCTGCCCCGTCACTCATCAGTCGGGTGAACGATAGATATCGGTACCAATGTTTGATAAAATACAAAGCAGAAAACAACTTGTTCGACGTATTGCATCAATTGATGCATATGTACCGAACGAAGTGGATGAAAGAGCATTTGCGCCTATCCATTCAAATGGAACCGCAATCGCTCATGTAACGGAGGAACGTTTATGACAAACATACAATCATTAGTAGATGGCGAACGGATGACGGAAGAAGTGACGACATTTGACGAGTCGCTTCAACAACTAGCGAAAACATTAGTAACGACATTGCATCGCACAGATGGTGTCGGCTTATCCGCGCCGCAAATCGGGCGCAACGAACGCATCGCAGTCATCGACTTTCAAGATGACCGCGACCCGCTCGTTCTCGTCAATCCGACTTTATTGAAATATTACGGAACGAGCATCGAGATGGAAGGTTGTTTAAGCTATCCGGGAATATACGGAGAAGTCGAGCGTCCGGAAGCGATTCGAATCGAAGCGGAAGATGAATACGGTAAGACGTTTGAAATTACGGCAGAAGGTTTTGAAGCGCGCGCAATTTTACACGAAATGGACCATTTATACGGCATTTCATTTACGCAAAAAATAAAAACACGTGTCGATGCGGAAACATTTGAGGAGGAAGAAGAGTGACGAAAATTATTTTTATGGGGACACCCCCATTTTCAGTACCTATTTTAACGATGTTGCATGAAGAAGGATATGACATCGTAGGCGTCGTAACGCAACCAGATCGCCCAGTCGGTCGCAAGCGTGTGATGACACCGACCCCTGTGAAAGAAGAAGCGTTACGTCTCGGCTTACCTGTTTATCAGCCGAACCGTTTAGCGCAATCGGAAGAGCTCGAGCAATTAATTGCTCTACAACCGGACTTAATCGTAACGGCAGCGTACGGACAAATCGTGCCGAACGAATTGTTAGACGTTCCTCGTTTACGATCGGTCAACGTCCACGCTTCACTTTTACCGAAATATCGCGGAGGTGCGCCGATTCACCAAGCGATCATCGACGGTGAAAAAGAAACAGGTGTGACGATCATGTACATGGAAGAAAAATTAGACGCTGGAAATATGATCGCTAAACGTGCTATTCCGATTACGGATGAAGATGATACAGGAACGATGTTCGATAAATTATCGCTCGTCGGTCGCGATTTATTAAAAGAAACGATGCCTGCCATTATCGCTGGAACGAATGATAGCATCCCTCAAGATGAGTCGCTCGTCACATTCGCTTCAAACATTACGCGCGAACAAGAGCGCATCGACTGGAATCAATCGGCGCGTCAAATTTTCAATCACGTGCGTGGACTACACCCTTGGCCTGTCGCGTATACGACATTTGATGGGGATAATGTTAAAATTTATCGAACATCGATCGTGGACGAGACGTCTAAAGGAACACCGGGAGCGATTGCGAAACTCTCCAAAAATGAACTGTTCGTTCAAACAGGTGAAGGCATACTCTCTATTTTACAATTACAACCAGCAGGTAAAAAGAAAGTCGATGTCGTTTCGTTCATTAACGGAAACGGCGATAAATGGAAAGTGGGCGACCGATTCGAATGAAAAAGCGACTAAAAGGAAATGTGCGCGATGCCGCATTGCAATTATTGATCGATATTGAAGAAGGCGGCTCTTACAGCAACCTCGCTTTAAATGAAGTAATTCAAACGTACGAACTGAATGAAAAAGATCGTCGTCTTTTGACGCAACTCGTCTACGGAACGCTCCAAATGCGCGATGCCCTCGATTACCGTATGAGCCCGTACGTGCGCGGTAAACTATCAGGATGGGTGCGCCAGTTGTTGCGCTTATCCGTATATCAACTTGACTATTTAACACGCATCCCAGACCGCGCTGTCGTTTACGAGGCGGTAGAAATTGCGAAACGTCGTGGACATCAAGGAATCGTCCGCACGGTGAACGGCATTTTACGCTCGTATTTACGTTCAGGGGGAGCGCCGTTCGAAGCGATTGAAAATCCGGTGGAACGTTTAGCGACAGAAACGAGTCATCCGCTTTGGATGATTGAAGCGTGGGTCGAACAGTACGGATTTGAAGTGGCGGAAGACATCGCCTTTGCGAACAATACCGTCCCTGAACGAACAGCGCGCATTAACCGTACACAAACGACGGACGAAGAAGTGTTGGAAGAGTTGACGGACTTCGGCTACGCGGTTGAAAAACACCCGTACGTCGACGTTGCGATTTTACTTGAAGAAGGAAGTTTTGCAAGTTCTTTCGCTTTCCGTGAAGGGCGTCTTTCCATTCAAGATGCGAGCTCGATGTTAGCTGTCGACGCACTGGAAGTAGAAGAACATATGACGGTGCTCGATCTATGCGCCGCTCCAGGAGGAAAAACGACGTATATCGCTGAATCGATGAACAATACCGGAAAAGTGTATGCGCATGACATTCATGGTCATAAAATTTCAAAAATCGAAGAACAAGCGAACCGTTTACGTTTGACGAATATCGAAGCGAGCGAATTAGACGGCGTCGTCGTAAAAGAACGTTATGAACCGAATACGTTCGACCGCATTTTGATCGATGCTCCGTGCAGCGGGCTCGGCGTCATTCGTCGCAAACCGGAAATTAAATATACGAAGGCAGAAGAAGATGTTATCGCACTGTCTCATTTGCAGTTTAAACTCGTCAAAGAAGCGATTCCTCTTTTAAAAACTGGGGGCACACTCGTCTATAGTACGTGCACGATCGATCAACGAGAAAACGAAAAGGTCGTCGAACGTGTATTGTCTGAATTTCCGAATATGAAATTGAAAAAAACGTATGCGCATGAGCAATTGCAACTTGAAGAAGAGATGATTCAACTATTGCCGAACGAATGGGAGAGCGACGGCTTCTTTATTGCAGCTTTCGTAAAACAAGAATGAAGGATTGAGTAGGGAGGTATGACGATGCATTATGCGATTTTATCGGATATTGGAAAAAAGCGAGCGGTCAATGAAGACCGTGCCGCTTTTTACATTCATCCTGAACGTTCCGGCCTCATTCTCGCTGTCATTGCAGACGGAATGGGCGGACATCGTGGAGGCGACTATGCGAGCAAAACGGCTGTTAAATTAATCGGTCAGCAGTTTACCGCGCTATCGTCGAACGATGTGGAGACAATCGATTGGGAACAATGGTTGCTCGATACGATTCAACAAATTAACTATCATTTATTCGACCTCGCTTTACGCAATGATAAATATCAAGGGATGGGTACGACGTTAGATGTCGTCATTATTGATGATACGCACTGCGCTCTTGCACACGTAGGGGATAGCCGAATTTACATGATCGCGGGGGATCACATTCGTCAATTGACGAAAGACCACTCCTTCGTTAACGCTTTGTTAGAAAGTGGCGAAATTACGCAAGAAGAGGCGGAGCATCATCCGAGAAAAAATTGGATTGTTAAAGCAGTCGGTTCAGAGCGTCGTACGGTAGCGGACGTAGCGTCTATTCGCTTATCAGATCCGGTTACCTTTTTACTTTGCACAGACGGCTTGAGCAATTTACTTAAAGAAGAAGAAATTTTAACAATCATTCAAGAACAACAGCCTCTTCAAATGCGTGCTGAACGTTTAATCGATCGAGCGAACGCTTTAGGAGGAGACGATAACATATCCGTCATACTCATTGAATGGTGGAATAAGGAGGTGGATTCACTTTGATTGGAAAACGTATCGGAGAGCGATATGAACTCCTGCAGGTGATTGGAGAAGGTGGCATGTCGCGCGTTTATTTAGCACGTGACGTCATTTTAGATCGTGAAGTGGCCATTAAAATTTTGCATTACGATTTTGCGAATGAAGAAGATTTAAAGAAGCGATTTCAGCGAGAAGCTTTATCCGCGACAAGTTTGTCTCACCCGAACATCGTCGATATTTATGACGTCGGGGAAGATGGAGAAATTCATTATTTAGTGATGGAATATGTGAAAGGGCAAACGTTGAAAACATACATTCAACAAAGGGGCCATTTAACAGCATACGAAGCAGTTCCGATTATGGAACAACTCGTTTCGGCAATCAGCCATGCACATCATAACGGCATCATTCATCGTGATATTAAGCCACAAAATATTTTAATGGACGGCTCAGGTAATGTGAAAATTACAGATTTCGGAATCGCGATGGCGCTAGATGCGACAGCGTACACGAAGACGAACTCCATCATAGGAACCGTTCATTACTTATCACCTGAACAAGCGCGTGGCGGTATGGCGACGAAACGTTCGGACATTTATTCGTTAGGAATTGTTTTTTATGAATTGTTGACCGGAGAACTACCTTTCGCTGCCGAAACAGCAGTAGCGATTGCTTTGAAACATTTACAAGAAGAAATTCCGTCTGTGCGCAGTCAATATCCTGAAATTCCACAAAGTGTGGAAAACGTCATTTTAAAAGCGACGACGAAAAGTCCGGACCACCGCTATCAATCTGCGGATGTGATGTATGAAGATTTGCAGACGGCACTCGACACGAATCGTTTGAACGAAGCGAAGTACTTCATCCCTTACGATGACGATGCGACGAAAGTGATGCCGGCGATTAAAGATTTACCGAAAGTGGAAGAAGCGGATACGATCATCCAACCACCTCCACGCATCGAGCAACAACTTGAAGAAAAACCGACACCGCCTCCTGTTAAAAAAAGCAAGAAAAAATGGTGGATCGGAGGAGCGATTTTCGTCTTATTACTCGCCGTAACATTACCGTTCATTTTCGGGTCTAAAAAAGCAACCGTGCCTAAAGTGGTCGGAGAAGAAGAAAATGAAGCGATTGAAATGATTGAATCGGCAGGTTTTGTCGTGGAAGAATCGATTGAAGAACCATCTGATGAAGCGGAAGAAGGCATTGTCATTCGAACTATTCCAGACGGTGGTGTACAACGAGAAAAAGGTTCGAAAATTACGATTTACGTCAGCAGCGGGCACGAACGCATGAAATTTGCCAATTACGTCGGTCGTTCCATCGACGATGTGAAAAAGTTGTTAGCTGATTTTGATTTCGATATTCAAGTGGAAGAAGAATTTAATGAAGCAGAACCTGGCACGATCATTAAACAAAATATCGACGCTGGGGAAGAAATTGTCCCGAAAGAGACAACGGTCGTCTTTACAGTGAGTAAAGGGATTGAAATGAAAAAAGTCGATAAATTAATCGGCATGTCAGAGTCCGATTTAACTTCTTATGCGAAGTCTTCAGGGTTCGATATTCGCATCGTACGCGAAGAATTTTCAAGTGAACAAGAAAAAGGAAAAGTCATTTCTCAACAACCGAGTGCTGGAAGTGAGTTAAAACGTGGAGGACAAGTGAATGTCGTCGTTTCAAAAGGACCTCCTGCGAAACCGGTGAAATTAATTGTCCAATCTGTCACGATTCCGTATGAAGATTTAGGAAATGATGAAGAAGACGAAGAAATGGAACCGCAAAGTATTCGAATTTACGTACAAGATCGTAAACATTCGATGACAGACCCGATTGAAACATTCGACATTACCGAAACGACGAAACGCCGCATTACGATTGAATTAGAAGAAGGGCAGCGCGGCGGTTACCGCATTATGCGCGGTGCGACAGTCATTGAAGAAGAAATGTTTGATTATAAAGACGTAGAATAGGAGGATGACATGACGACAAATGTAGGGCAAATTCGTAAAATTAACCGAGATGTGTATGAAGTACAAGCAGGTGAAGAAATCGTATTATGTACGGGACGAGGGGTTTTCCGTAAAAGAAAAATTCACCCGAAAGTGGGAGATCTCGTCGACTATGAAGAAGATGGTGACAATTTAGCGCTCATCACGCACGTTCACGAGCGTAAAAATGAGCTCGTCCGTCCACCGATTGCGAACTTAGACCAAGTCATTCTCGTCTTTTCAGCAGTAGAACCGGCATTTAGTGTCCACTTACTCGACCGTTTTTTAGCGGTCATCGAGGCGTATCACGTAGAAGTGCTCATCTGTTTAACGAAGACCGACTTAGCTTCAGAAGAAGAACTTACCGACATTCGAAAGACGCTTCAATATTATGAAGTGCTCGGGTATACTGTGTTAGAGACGAATCCGACAGCGCCTGTCTCTCATGAAGTGATGCGCCCGCTCATCGACGGAAAGATTTCCGTATTAGCAGGCCAATCCGGTGTCGGGAAATCGACGTTTTTAAACTCTTTATTCCCAGAGCTCGATTTAGAAACGGCGCACATTTCAGCAGCGCTCGGCCGCGGGAAGCATACGACGCGCCATGTCGAACTCATTCGCATTTATGACGGATGGATTGCGGATTCTCCCGGTTTCAGCTCGTTAGATTTTCAAACGATTGAAAAAGAGGAACTGCGCTTTTCATTCCGTGATTTTAACGAAGTGAGCGATCATTGTCGCTTTACGAGTTGTTTGCATTTAAAAGAGCCGAAATGTGCGGTGAAAGAAGCGGTAGAAGCAGGAGACATCATGCAGACGCGCTATGATCATTACGTCCAATTTATGAATGAAATTTCAGAACGAAAGCCGAGGTATTAATTATGGTTAAAATTGCACCATCTATTTTATCAGCAGACTTCGCCAAATTAGGCGCGGAAATTCAAGAAGTGGAAGCGGCAGGAGCCGATTGGATTCACGTCGACGTAATGGACGGACATTTCGTTCCGAACATTACGATCGGCCCACTCGTCGTCGAAGCGATTCGTCCCGTTACGAAATTGCCACTCGACGTTCACTTAATGATTGAAAATGCCGAGCAATACGTGGAAACATTTGCGAAAGCAGGAGCGGATTACATTACGGTACATGTAGAAGCGAGCCCGCATTTACATCGCACGATTCAAATGATTCGCAATGCAGGAGCGAAACCAGGTGTCGTATTGAATCCACATACGCCAATCGAAGCGATTTTGCCGATTTTAAGCGAAGTGGACCTCGTGTTATTTATGACGGTGAACCCAGGGTTCGGAGGACAAGCATTCATTCCAGAAGTATTGGACAAAGTGTCGGCCCTTCGCGCGATCATCGATGAAAAAGGATATGACATCGACATTGAAATTGACGGTGGCATTAACGAAGAGACGATTCAAGATGCGGTGCGTGCAGGAGCGAACGTTTTCGTAGCAGGTTCAGCGATCTTCAATAAAGAAGATCGTGCGAAAGCATTGCAAGGAATTCGTGCAGCTGGAGAGCGAGCGAAGTGAAAATCATCGTCGTAGCAGGCAGTCCTGAACAGGTGAGCCCACTTCCGACAGGTGATTATTATATCGGAGCAGATCAAGGGGCGATGGCGATTATTCGTCAGCGCCTCCCGCTCTATTTAGCGATCGGTGATTTCGACTCGGTGACGCCAGAAGAGTGGCGAGATATCGAAAAGAGTGCGCAACATGTAGAGGAATTCGGAGCGGAAAAGGACGAGACAGATTTAGAGCTCGCCGTACAGCGTGCCGTTGAACTAAATCCTGAAGAGATTATTTTGACGCAAGTGACAGGGGGTAGACTCGATCATTACATGTCAGCTATCCACCTCATGTATCGTTTCCAACGACAATATGCGCACATCCGTTTTCAAATTCGCGATACGTACAATATTCAATATTTTTTACCGGCAGGAAAACACGATATCATTCGTGATGAGCGATATCCGTACGTTTCTTTTTTCGCTTGGGAACAAGGGATGACGAACGTGACATTACGTGGCGTGAAGTACGAAGTGACGAACGATGAAATTCCGCTCGGGTCGACGCGTTTTACGAGCAATGAAATTGTTGCACTTAACGCGACGGTAGCATTCGAATCGGGGACAGTACTCGTCATGCATAGCCGAGAAGATGAGAAAAAAGCATAAGAAAAAACGCCAATCGATCGACTTGGCGTTTTTTCTTATGAACGCGTCAATTATACGCGTTGAACTTTTCCTGATTTAAGCGCTCTTGCAGATACCCAAACACGCTTCGGTTTACCGTCAACCATGATGCGAACTTTTTGTAAGTTAGCGCCCCATGAACGGCGAGTAGCGTTTAACGCGTGTGAACGTGCGTTTCCTGTACGTGCTTTGCGACCAGTAATAACACATTGTTTAGCCATTTTATTACCTCCTCGCTCTTAATTAGACATGCCTAATTGCATACTTTAACACTTTACCATAGGTTTTCTCGTAGGGCAACCCTTTTTTCTCGCCTTTCAAGATGTTTTACTTTACATTGAAATGACACGAATGTAAAACAGAAATATGGTATAATGTACGAATGTTTGAATCTCGCGTTCAGTGTAGTACAATATAAGGAAAGTAAGCTTGAGGAGGGACGCATATGTCAGTCGAAGTAAAAACAAATTTAGGAACGATAGACATGACGAACGATGTCATTGCGCAAGTAGTAGGAGAAGCGACGATGGAATGTTACGGCATTGTCGGCATGGCATCACAGCACCAAATTCGCGATGGATTAACAGACATTTTACGCAAAGAAAATTACGGGCGTGGTGTCGTCGTACGCAAACAAGCGGACGGTTTAGAAATCGATGTTTACATCATCGTAAGCTACGGTACGAAAATTTCAGAAGTAGCATATCAAGTACAATCGAAAGTGCAATACACAGTAAAACAAATGCTTGCATTAGATGTGAAAGCAGTTAATATTTATGTTCAAGGAGTTCGTGTGACGAACGTGTAAAAGGAGGATCTCAATCTCATGGACAAGATTGATGGATTGCAATTAAATGAAATGGTTCAAATGGGTGCGCATCATTTAGCGACGAACGCTGATTATGTCGACTCATTAAACGTGTTCCCAGTACCCGATGGGGATACAGGAACGAATATGAACTTGTCGATGACGTCAGGTGCGAAAGAAACAGAAGCGAAAGCGGAAGCGCATATCGGACGTACAGCACAAGCTTTATCGAAAGGGCTCTTAATGGGAGCGCGCGGAAACTCAGGGGTTATTTTATCTCAATTATTCCGCGGTTTTGCGAAAGCGATCGAAAAAGAAGAAACGGTCACGGCATCGATTTTCGCACAAGCGTTACAATACGGGGTTGAAACAGCATATAAAGCGGTCATGAAACCTGTAGAAGGAACAATCTTAACAGTAGCGAAAGATGCATCGAATCACGGTGTCGAAGTCGCAGAACAAACAGATAATATTATCGAAGTGATGGAAGCGGTCGTTCGTGAAGGACAAGCTTCTTTAGAGCGCACACCCGATTTACTTCCAGTATTGAAGCAAGTCGGCGTCGTCGATAGTGGTGGTCAAGGCCTCGTCTACGTATATGAAGGCTTTTTGGCGAGTTTAAAAGGCGAACCTTTACCGGAGCGCAAAGAAGATGCATCGCTCGATGATCTCATCCGCGCTGAACATCATCGTTCTGTACAAGACTTCATGAACACAGAAGATATCGTATACGGTTACTGTACAGAATTTATGGTGAAGTTCGAAGAGGCGAAAACGAAAGAAAAAGCATTCGACGAAACAGCATTCCGTAACGAATTAAGCGAAATTGGTGATTCGTTATTAGTCATTAGCGACGATGAAATTGCGAAAGTACATATTCATACGGAGCAACCAGGGGAAGCATTTAATTTAGGACAGCAATACGGTTCACTCATCAATATGAAAATCGAAAATATGCGCGAACAGCATATTGCGATTGTCGGTGAAGAAAAGATCGAGAAACATCCGTACGCGATTGTCACAGTAGCGATGGGCGCAGGAATTGCGGAATTACTTCGCAGCATCGGTGCAAGCTACGTCATCGAAGGTGGCCAAACGATGAACCCGTCAACAGAAGATATCGTTGCGGCGATTAAAAAAATCGAAGCGGAACGCGTCATTATCGTACCGAACAATAAAAACATCGTCATGGCAGCGAAACAAGCGGCAGAAGTGTTAGACATCGAAGCGGCAGTCGTGGAAACGCGTTCTGTACCAGAAGGCATCACGGCGATTTTAACATTCAATCCAGAAGCGTCGGTTGAAGAAAATAAACGCGACATGACAGAAGCGGCAAGCGAAGTGAAGACAGGTCAAGTGACGACAGCTGTACGCGATACAGAAATCGATGGCGTCACGATTAAAAAAGACGAATATATGGGCATTGCGCAAAGTAAAATCGTCGTCTCCCTTCCGAGCTTACGACAAGCAGTGGAACAGACAATTGCGACATTGATCGATGAAGATTCTGAAATTGTTACAGTGTTATACGGAGAAGACGTAACAGAAGAAGAAGCGTCTGCTTTAGCAGAATGGATCGAAGAGCAATACGAAGAGGTAGAAGTAGAAGTGCATGACGGCAAGCAACCACTTTACCCATACATTATATCGGTAGAATAATTAAAAGGGAGAATCGCTCGTCGATTCTCCTTTTTCAATGGAAGAAAGGAGCGAATGTTCATGCCGATTCATTATACGGATCCGATTACACGTTTAAAAGGTGTCGGCCAAGCGACGGAAGAAAAGCTGACTGAGCTCGGAATTGAAACGATTGAACAACTCATTTACACCTTTCCTCAAAGGCATGACGACTTTACATTAAGCGATTTAGAACGCGCTGAACACGGTCAAAAAATAACGGTGGAAGGCCGCATTGAAAGCCCAGCGACTGTCTTTTTCACAAGTCGTGGCCGGTCGCGATTACAATTTCATTTAAAAGTCGGTCCTCATTTAATTAAAGTCGTCTTTTTTAACCAACATTATTTAAAAGACCGTTTGACGGCAGGTGAAATCGTAACGGTGAACGGAAAATGGGACCGTGGACGTCAAACGATCACCGCTCAAAAACATTTTCAAGGACCACAAACGGACGAAGAACAGATGGAGCCAGTTTATCGATTAAAAGGAAAAATGCATCAAAAGACGTTTCGCAAGCTCATTCGTCAAGGACTCGATGCGACGAAAGGACAGCTTGCTGACCCTTTACCTGAAGTGATTCGATTGCAAGAAGGGTTACTCTCCATCGACGAAGCACTCGAACAGCTTCATTTCCCGACATCGCCTGAAGAAAATGAGCAGGCGCGACACCGTTTAAAATATGAAGAGTTTTTCTTATTCCAATTGAAAATGATGGCGATGAAACAAAAGCGCAAAAAGCCAGGTACAGGAACGGTCATCGCCTATGACAATGACCGGTTAAAAGAGATGATTCAGTCGCTTCCGTTCGAAATGACGAATGCGCAAAAGCGGGTCGTCAACGAAATTTGTCGCGATTTAAAAAGCGATATTCAAATGAATCGTTTACTGCAAGGAGATGTAGGTTCTGGAAAAACTGCAGTCGCAGCGGTCGCGATGTTTGCGGCCATTACAGCGGGAAAACAATGTGCATTTATGGCACCGACGGAAATTTTAGCAGAACAACATGCCGAAACGCTCGCCGATTGGTTGGAGCCATTTGGCATCCGCGTCGGATTTTTAGCCGGGTCCACTCGAGTGAAAGCGCGCCGAGAATTGTTGGAGCATTTAGCGACAGGAGAATTGCACGTGTTAATTGGAACGCATGCGCTCATTCAACCAGACGTCGTCTTTCATGATCTCGGACTCGTCATTACCGACGAGCAACATCGTTTCGGTGTCGAGCAGCGTCGTCTATTAAAAGAAAAAGGCGAAACGCCGGACGTACTTTTCATGACGGCAACGCCGATTCCGCGTACGTTAGCAGTCACGACATTTGGCGAAATGGACGTTTCCATCATTGATGAACTACCTGCGGGGCGAAAGAAAATCGAAACGTATTGGATGAAAGAGGACGCCCTACTTCCGCTTTTAAAACGAATGGAAGTGGAGCTAGAGCAAGGTCGTCAAGCGTACGTCATTTGTCCGCTCATTGAAGAGAGTGATAAACTCGACGTTCAAAACGCTGTAGACGTCCATCAACAACTGGAACAATATTATGCAGAGCGCTACTCGGTCGGGTTGATGCACGGTCGCTTGCATAGCGATCAAAAAGATGCTGTCATGCGTGAATTTGCGGAAGGGAAAGTGCACGTGCTCGTTTCCACGACAGTAGTAGAAGTCGGTGTAAACGTACCGAATGCGACATTTATGATCATTTATGATGCGACCCGTTTCGGTCTTTCTCAATTGCATCAATTGCGCGGGCGCATCGGGCGAGGAGAACATCAATCGTATTGTATTTTACTCGCGGACCCGAAAAATGAAGAAGGGCGCGAAAGAATGCAGTCAATGGTGGCGACGACGGACGGCTTTTTACTCGCCGAAAAAGATTTGCAATTGCGCGGAAGCGGCGACTTATTCGGTACAAAACAGAGCGGTATGCCTGATTTTCATTTCGGGGATCCGGTCAACGATTTTGCGCTCATGCAGCAAGTGCAACAACGAGCGACACAACTGCTTGAAACTCCAGCATTTTGGGAAGAAGAACGATATGCACCGTTACGCACATATTTACATGAATCGAACGTTTTATCAGGAGAGCGCATCGATTAATTGTACTTACGTATTGCAATGTTACGAGAAAATTTATATACTGTTCTTAGTACCAAGTGCTAATCGGAAAGGACAAGGCGATGAAATTAAGAAAACGAGAACGTCAAATTGAATTAGAACGTCTGTTAAAAACGAATCCGTTCATGACAGACGAAGAACTCGCTGAACATTTCACAGTCAGTGTCCAGACGATTCGCCTCGATCGGATGGAGTGCCGCATTCCAGAATTGCGCAAGCGAATGGAAGAAGTGGCGACTCAAAATTTTGAAGAAGAAGTGAAATCGCTCGGGACAGATGAAGTGATCGGCGATATTATAAATATAGAATTAGACAAAACAGCGATTTCGATTTTTGATGTGCAAGAAGAGCACGTCTTCCAACGAAATCAAATTGCGCGTGGTCACCATTTATTCGCTCAAGCGAATTCATTGGCGGTCGCGGTGATGAATGATGATCTTGCGCTTACGGTGAAAGCGACGATTCATTTCGTCCAACCGGTCACTGTCGGAGATCGCGTCATCGCGCGCGCAACAGTAGCGAAAGAAAAAACAGAACTGAATCGAACGATCGTCGATATCGAGTCGACAGTTAAACAAAAAATTGTTTTTCGCGGCACGTTTGAAATGTATCGTTCGAATGATCGGAAAGGGTCTGAAAGATGATGAGATTAGCAGTAGATGGAATGGGTGGGGACAATGCCCCGCAATCGATTATAGAGGGCGTTTATTTAGGATTAGAAGCGTATCCGAACTTGCACGTTCAACTGTACGGAGACGAATCAAAAATGGCACCTTACGTGAAACAACATGAACGTCTCACTGTTATCCATTGTACCGAAGTGATCGAAGGGGACGATGAGCCCGTACGTGCGATTCGTCGCAAAAAAGACGCTTCGATGGTACGCGCAGCGCAAGCAGTGAAAGACGGTGAAGCGGACGCGGTACTTTCTGCGGGAAATACAGGAGCGCTCATGTCAGCAGGACTATTTATCGTCGGTCGCATTAAAGGAGTCGAACGTCCAGCGCTCGCGCCAACACTTCCGACGATGGACAAAAAAGGATTCGTCTTTTTAGACGTCGGAGCGAATGCCGACAGCAAACCGAACCACCTCTATCAATTTGCGCGCATGGGTGCGGTTTACGCAGAACGCGTTCGCGGTATCGACAATCCGCGCGTCG
The DNA here is from genome assembly GCA_030152265.1 of Savagea sp. Taxonomy (GTDB): domain Bacteria; phylum Bacillota; class Bacilli; order Bacillales_A; family Planococcaceae; genus Savagea. The sequence goes on along the minus strand of JASLHQ010000019.1, from coordinate 299 downwards.
GATTACTCAACATCGGTACGGAAGAAGGGAAAGGAAGCGAGCTCGTGAAAGAGACGTATAATTTGCTGAAAGAAGCGCCGATCAACTTTATCGGAAATGTCGAATCACGCGACTTGTTGAACGGTGTAGCGGACGTCGTCGTGACAGACGGCTTCACGGGCAACATGGTGTTAAAAACATTAGAAGGAACAGCGATCAATATTTTCTCAGCGTTAAAAGACGTCCTCATGTCGTCGACGAAGACGAAAATTGGAGCGATGCTCATTAAAAATGATTTACGCTCGATGAAAAGTTTAATG
>JASLHQ010000010.1 GCA_030152265.1 Savagea sp. | reverse complement strand
CCGATCGCTTCATCATGGTGATGTGTGAAATAGACGGTGCGGATCGTTTTCGGCTCAATTCCTTCTTGGCGCAGTGCTTCTTCAATGAGCGGGAGTGATCCCGGGTAACCGAGATTGACGAGAATATGTTTCTTCTTTCCTTTAATAACGGTCGGGTATAAAAAGTATGGACGATTTTCGTATTCATATTTTATTTTCAATGGAATGATCGCTGACATAAAAATCCTGCTTTCTTTATTTGAATTCTTCACAATTTGTTCATGTCTTATTCATGTTGCAAGCGTTACGATAGGGGGAGTGTATCGTTTCTTGACATTTCATTTAATAGTCGATACGATATCTATCGATTATGTGTGAAAAAAGATTGAACTAGACGAAAGGAGTCGTAACGTGAGTAAGCAACGTGGAAAAAAAGAACCATCGCTTTTTGCGCAAGTCGTGAAAACCGGAATTATTAAATCGAACCTCATTCCGTTATTCGCGGGTGCGATGATGGCCCTTTATCGAATGAATGCTCCTTTCAGTGAGTATATTTATGAATTATTTTTTGCGGGAGTCGGCTCGGCTCTCATTATCGGCGCAGCGGGCGCTTTTAACAACTTATATGATGCGGATATTGATGCGATCATGGAGCGGACGAAAAAGAGACCGACTGTGACGGGTGAATTTTCCAATGCATCCGTTTGGACAATCGGCATTAGCTTCACCATTATCGGGTCGCTCAGTTTGTACTTCGCTTCCCCACTCGCGATGATTCTTGGACTACTTGGATTGTTCCTTTATATATTCCCTTATACGATGTGGACGAAGCGTCGTACCATTTGGAATACAGAGGTCGGCGCATTATCAGGTGCGATGCCTCCTTTAATTGGATGGACGGCGATCACAAGCGACTTGAATGATATCGGCTTATGGGCATTGTTCATCGTTATGGTCCTTTGGCAAATGCCACATTTCTATGCGATTGCAGTTCGCAAGCACGACGATTATAAAGCGGCACATGTACCGATGCTTCCTGTAGCGAAAGGGATGGAACGTACATATAAACAGACTCAATTTTACTTAGTTTTACTCGTATTATCAAGTTTTCTTTTCATTCCGATCAGTTATTTTATGACAGGCCTCGCCCTCGTCTTATCGCTCATCTGGTTGTATATGAGTTATACGAGCTATCGTAAAAAAGACGCGTACGGTTGGGCGACGGTGTTATTTTTCTACTCGCTCATCCATTTAACGATTTTATTTACAGCAATCATTATTTATATCGGGATTCAATTCATTTTCTAAATGAAAAATGCTGCACACGACAATTCGTGATGCAGCATTTTTATTTTCTTTTTTCCAATTCGTCTACTCGGCGCTCGAGTTGTTCTATCCTTTTTTGCAAAGCGCGATTCGATGTTGTAGCCGGCACTTCTTCCTCTTGTGACGCTTCATGTTCTTTAATGCGTTTCATCATAAATTTATAGACGAAGTAAGCGACGACTAAAGGACCGACAAATAAGACGAATAAACCGACGAGTAACAATGTATTCATCAATCGAACACCTCTTTCAACAAGCATTTTAACGTTCATTTGTGAAGTTTTCAAAAACTTTGTGAATGCAATGTGTGACAATCGAAATGTTTTTCAAGTGATGGAAATGGTGATACAGTGAAGAGATAAAGAAAAATAGCGACCGTCATCGGACGATCGCTATTTCATGAAGGGTGTTTATTGTGAAACGTTGGATTCCTTTTGTACTACTCGTTATACTTGTAACGTGGAGTTCTCATCAACCTGGGGGACCGCCCATCGTTGATGAGAGTGAGCCTATTGTTGATTTTGCTTGGCTTCACAACATCCACATTACGTTTTGGGGCGGAGACATTTCGACTGAAACGCGTGGTGTCAATGGTTTATTGCGCTTTATCGCACGTAAAATGATGCATTTCTTTTATTTTGGTGCGATCGCGCTCACCGCACTGTACGCTGTCCGTCGTTATGCACTCGCTTTTTTCATCACTGTGCTCGTCGCTTGTTTCGACGAATGGCATCAATCGTTCGTCCCTGGCCGGGGAGGTATGATCCAAGACGTCGTACTCGACAGCGCAGGTGCTTTCACGATGTTAGTCCTCTTCGCACTCATCCAAAGGTTGCGCAGTAGGACTACATAGGAAGCACATCATACTGGGGATCATGCTTCGCTTTTCTCGCGAATTGCGTAGGCGTCATCCCCGTTTCATGTTTAAACTTACGACTGAAGTAAAATTCATCATCGTAGCCGACTTTATGCGCGATATCGCGGACACGGTACACATTGCGTGCGAGTAAAAACTTCGCCATCGTAATGCGACGTTCCGTCACATAAGCCATCGCGGTCATCCCGTAACGTTCTTTAAACAGCTCGTTTAAATGATTCGGACTCATATAGAAGTGATCAGCCATCTGTTGCAACGTTAAAGCATCCGCAAAGTTTTGATCGATAAATTCTCGGATGTATTCCATTTGATGGATGCATTGACGGCTGCGACGGTCTTTATGTTGATGAATTAAATAAATAAAATCAAACACTTCTTTTTGGAACAGTAAAGGCTGTCCTTTTGCATACGTCGCTTCAATTTGTCTCAAAGCAGAGCGTAATTTGTCAGGCGTATAGCGAATAATCGGCCAATTGAGAACATCTTCTTCCCCGACGAACTGGAATGCATACAATGCATAGTCCGCTCCTCCGTCATGACGAATCTCTTTCAACTGACTATCTTTTTCAATCGCATAACATTCACCTTCTTTAAATTGAATCGAATGCGTCGCAAATTGAACGATGATGGATCCTCGAAAGACGAACAGTAAATGATGATCGTTCGGCGTCCATTTTTCTTTCTTCTCAAAGTACATAATTTCACCTCCTTTACTGATAATGATTCTCACTATCATGAAGTATAACGGACTTTTCTCACTTTTTCAATACGAAAAAACACCCCTTCCTCTCATTTTTGACAGGATTCGGGGTGTTCCTAGATTATTGCACAGTAATGGAATGGATTAAAATTGTTCCTTCATCTGTATCTCCAAAATAAAGACTTAACTTTGTCACATGTTCAAAATCGATATCGACAAATCGTTCTAAAGGAATACGGACGGAACGAATCGGCGTATAGCGAGACCATCGAAGTTCTCCTGCATCATTTTCATGCAATCCTCCTTCTTCAATCTCAATCGCATTCAACTCTTCCGGCAAACGTGCGCGTCCGACATTTCCCGCTTCATCTTCTAACTCTACCGCGAAAGCTTGGTGTAAGTACGGTTTGTTTCGCTCACTCGCTGGACCTAAAATAAAGTTCACCGTCAACACTTCGTCTCCTACGATATTACGAAGCAATGGTTCGAAGTCGATGGACGAACTCTTTTTCAGCCAGTCGACTTTCAAAAATGAACGTTCTTGAATCGTACCGTTCGGGTGTAATCCGGTTAATAAAGGAATGCTTCCTTCTTGATATACGAGTGTATCTTTTACGAGTTCTGCTTCTGTTTTTTCATAATGGATATTTTCTAAGTCGACTTTTGCAGGGTCGAGTAAAAGACGCGTCCCTTTTAGTTCAGCAGTTAACAAAACATCTTGCCCGTACATGCGATCTGGTTGCGCTCTCGTCTGTAAACTGCGAATTAAAGACGTTTCCGTACGATTTAAAATACCTAAAAAATAATCCGTCACATATTGTTTGAAAAATTGCTCTTGTTCTTCACGCTTTAATTGATGACGCAATTCAAAATTCGTACCGTATTCTGCGACGTCGTTTGTCGTCAGTTTCGTATTGAAATAATGATGGTTCCCTTTTTTCAATAAAGTGATGAGCTTTAAAGCGGATTTGCTCGAAAGTTCGTCATACATCGCATATCCGTCATATGTTTTGACGATATTGTCGTATTCGGAGACGATGATCGCTCGGTCCACTTCTTCTGGCCAATTTATTTCTTTCTCGACGAATTGTGGGTTCACTGCGAGAAGAGCATCGACTTTAATTTTGTTCGACTGCATGTGTTTCGCTAATTCGAATACATATTGTCCCGTTTCGGTGAAGCCGACGACTCCAATTTTATCTGGATGGACTTTTTGTGAAAAAGGATTGTTCGCTTCACGCGAGCGTGCGATGACCGTTTCAATCGTCGCCTGCATCATTTTACGAACGCGTTCTCCCTCATCTTCATATGTTTTATCTAAAGGAAACGCTGCATGCAAGTCGAGAGACAAGCCGATAACATCATTTGCTGCGAGGTGACCAATGACATAGTCGTACCCTTCATATAAATCTTCAGCATGTTCGTATAAATCAGAACGTCCATGCCCCATAAAGACAATCGGGTACAATTTTTTCTCTTCAGGCACACTATAAGAACCTCGCATCGGGAAACTGAAACTTTCCCCACTTTCTAATTGAACGGTATGTGTTCCGTAATCGAAAGAATGAATCGCAAGAGTATCTGTCCCATCGACATGCATGCCAATTTCATTCGGATCGAGTGTAATTTCTGTTCGTACTGTATCTGTTGTACAGCCAGCTACGAGAAGTAGACTCGCTATACAAAGCGTCATTAACCAATGGCGCAAGTTCGTTCACCTCTCTTTTTTACAATAATGAAAGTATACCATCATTTGAATGAAATACTCTACCATATCGAAATACGAAGTACATAATGTTATAATAATAAAAACAAAATATTTTGAAAAAAGGAAGGTTGAGTGACATGGCTTTATTTACGATTGAAATTGCAGGGGTGTCTCGACAATTGCCTGTCATTTCAGTGAATGACCAATTACAAGTTGCTACATTGAACATTTTAGGAGATCGAGAACTCGTCGAAGCATGTGCACAAGCATTAGTCGAAAAAGTAGCGCGTCCCGACATCATCGTCACTGCTGAAACGAAAGGGATACCACTCGCCGCTGAATTAGCGCGTTTGTACAATATGCCACGCTTCATCGTCGCACGTAAAGAAAATAAACCGTACATGCAAACAAATCTCCAACGAGAAGCAGACGGACTGACGTATGTACTTGACGGTAAAGATGCTGAGTTATTAAAAGGCAAACATGTACTCGTCGTCGATGATTTTGTAGGTACGGGGAAAGCGATTCAATTACTTGATCAACTCGTGCGTGACGCAGGTGCTGAAGGTACAACGAAAGCGAGCATAGCCGTACAAGGAAGCTCTGTTCAATATGATGATATTACATATCTCGTACATATTCCGCTCATTCGTTCTTAAGTCTAAAAAGCTAGGGCTACGCGGATAGCTTTAGTTTTAAAAATGAAAATTTCTAATTAAAAAACGTATGAAATCAATGTTTAAAAATTGGATTTCATACGTTTTTTTAATTGCTTTAAACTTTTGTTGATCGTGTTGTTTTGTTTTTGTTTAATCTTGATTTGACGGATAATATATATCATTTGGCTCGCTCCCTTTAGTCAAATACTTCAAAAAAAATCACCTTACTTAATTTAATGTAAGGTGATTTTTTCTTATTGAAATGTAATGTGATCTGGTGACATATTGTCGATGATCGCGAGCGATTCGACACGTACTCCTTTGTCGCGAATGACCGCTCCACCGTCTTGGAAACCTTTTTCGATGACGATTCCGACACCGCCGATTGTCGCGCCCGCTTGCTCAACGATATCCATTAAGCCGAGCATCGCTTGTCCATTCGCTAAAAAGTCATCGATGAGTAAAACGTGATCGTCCGCTGTAACGAAATCACCGCTCACCGCAATTTCGCTCGATACTTGTTTTGTGAATGAATATACTTTCGAACGGTATAAATTTTCTGTCAATGTTAATGATTGATGTTTGCGTGCGAATACGACAGGTACTTCTAATTTCAACGCTGTCATAACGGCTGGTGCGATTCCTGACGATTCGATCGTCACGACTTTCGTAATGTTCTCTTCGCGGAATAGTCGCGCAAATTCTTTCCCGATCTCAACCATTAACTTCGGGTCGATTTGGTGGTTAAGGAATGTATCAACTTTTAATACTTTCTCGCTTAACACTTTACCTTCTTGTTCAATTTTCTCTTTTAATAATTGCATTAGACGTCTTCTCCTTCTAAACATACAGTTCTCTAATTGTAGCGTGTTTTCGTATGCTTTTCAAATTAAATAATATTCTGAAATTAAGTAAATAACAGTTGATTTGTATAAATATACATGATATATTAATAAAACTTCATACTATTACAGATTATCGATAAGGAGAATTTATCATGAAAAAAATATTACTTGCAATGATTGCTTCGCTCGCGCTCATTTTAGCGGCTTGCGGAGGGAACGGAAGCGAAGAAGGTGGCCAAACGGTTAACTCTACGCTCCAAAAAGTTCAGAAAAATAAAAAATTAGTCGTCGGAACGGCGCCAGGATACTTCCCATTTGAAATGAAAAATACAGATGGAGAATTTATCGGATATGATGTCGATTTAGCGAACGCGATGGGAAAATGGTTAGGTGTGGATGTTGAATTTAAACAATTCGTCTTTGACGGGTTAACACCAGCACTTCAAGCAGGCGAAGTCGACATGATTATCGCAGGTCTTACAATCCGTGGAGACCGTGCATTAGCGGTTAGCTTATCTCAACCTTACTACACAGCAGGTCAAGCGATTTTATTACCAGGTGACGATAACGCGACGAAATCTTGGGAAGACTTAGATGTAAAAGGTAAAAAAGTAGCAGTTGGTGTCGGAACGACAGGTGCTATTTTAGCGCAAGACATTTTCAAAAATGCGGAAGTGATGGTCTTCGATGACTTCCCACTCGCAGCGACAGCGATGGGTCAAGGGCAAGCGGATGCGGTACTTTACGATGAGCCAGCGATCGCGGTTTGGAAAGCTCAACAAGGAGACAATGTGAAAGTATTACCTGAATTATTATCAAAAGAAAAATTAGGAATTGCCGTACAAAAAAATGACTTCGAAACGATTCAATGGATCAATTCATTTTTAGATAGCTATGTCGACAGCCCAGAAGAATTAACTTCTCGTGAAAAATGGTTCGACAATAGCGATTGGTTAAACGAAGTTGACGAAGAATAAGGAGTGAGACATCTATTATGAATTCCTATCAATACGATTGGTCCGTCATTACGAACAATATGGATGTCTTTATCGACGGGGCGCTGAAAACGTTAGAAATTTCAGCGCTCGCATTACTTTTTAGTATTCCGATTGGCATCATCATTGGACTCGGACGCATTTCACGCAATAAATTTTTACAAGTGATCAGCACCATTTATATCGAACTGATGCGCGGAATTCCGCTACTCGTTTTATTAATTTGGATCTTTTTCGTTCTCGGACGATTTTTAAATTTAGGGGCGTATTGGTCAGCGATTATTGGACTCGCCCTTTTCTCTGCAGCTTTCATCGCAGAAATTGTGCGCGCAGGTGTGCAAGCTGTACCGAAAGGCCAAATGGAAGCAGCGCGCTCTGCCGGGATGACGCACGTTCAAGCGATGCGCTACGTCGTCTTACCGCAAGCGTTTCGAAAAGTGCTTCCACCGCTCGCTTCACAATTTATCATTTTAATTAAAGACTCATCTCTCGTGTCAGTCGTGTCGGCAACAGACTTAACGTTAAACGCGAAAAATCTCGTCGCGACGACATTCCGAGGTCTTGAAATTTGGACATTCGTTGCCCTCATTTACCTCGTCATGACACTCACATTATCACTCGTGATCCGCGCTGTTGAAAAGCGTTGGTTAGCACGTGAAAACTAGGAGGAACCCGCATTGATTACAATCGAAAATGTGACGAAAACATTCGGCGATCACACCGTCTTACAAGACATTCAACTCCATGTGCCGCAATCGAATGTCATTGCGGTTATCGGGCCGAGCGGTGCTGGAAAATCGACGCTCATTCGCACATTAAACGCACTTGAACCGATCGATTCCGGCCAAATTACGATTAACGGATATGACATTCACAACCCGAAAATTAATATTAACGAAGCGCGCAGTAAAATTGGCTTCGTCTTTCAAAACTTTAATTTATATCCGTTTTTAACAGCGCTTGAAAACGTCACACTCGCGCCGATCAAAGTGAAAAAAATGCCACAAGCGGACGCAGAAAAACGCGGAAAAGAGCTGTTGGACTCTCTCGGACTCGGCGACAAATACGACGCGTATCCGAATAAATTGTCAGGGGGTCAACAACAACGTGTCGCGATTGCCCGCGCCCTTGCGATGGACCCTGACGTCATGCTGTTCGACGAACCGACGAGCGCACTCGACCCCGAAATGGTAACGGAAGTGCTCGATGCGATTCGTAAACTTGCGGTAGCCGGGATGACGATGGTCGTCGTCACACACGAGATGAACTTCGCAAAAGAAATTTGTGATGAAATCGTCTTTATGGCAGACGGCAAAATTGTCGAAGTCGCACCACCAGAACAATTTTTCTCAGCACCGAAATCCGAACGTGCACAAGCCTTTTTATCAAAAGTACTTCACCATTAAAAAACGACTCAAGCGTACGAAGCTTGGGTCGTTTTTCTTCTCCGTTATGCGATTGCCGGGCCGAAATATTCGATGCGAATTTGCTCTTCTGTCACGCCTTGTTGTAACAATGCTTCTTTCATATCGCGCATAAACCCTTCAGGACCGCAAATGTAGTATATGCCATTATGAACGTAGTTACGGAGCACTCGTTCGTCGATGCGCGGAGATTCCTCTGTATAAATATAAACGCCATCTTCCACTACATTCGGTAAAATCGATGCGAACGGTTGCACCGCTTTACTTTTTGACGTATGGATAAAATCGACTTGCCCGCGAGCCGCTTCTGCCATCGCCATCATCGGTGTAATGCCGACACCTGCTGATAATAGTGTAATGCGCTCTGCTTTTTCTAAATAGAAATCTCCCGCAGGTGCCGTTACCTCTACCTCGTCTCCTACTTGAACGTGATCGTGCAAATAGTTCGATACGCGTCCGCCTGGCTCACGTTTCACTGAAATGCGGAACGTTTGACCGTTCGGCGCACATGAAATCGTATATTGACGATTCGCTAAATACTCGTCTCCTGTATGTAAGCGCACCGTAATATATTGTCCCGCTTCATACGTCGGCAGCGGAAGCCCATCTTTCGGTTCTAAATAAAACGACGTTACGAGCTCGCTTTCTACTTCTTTTTTCTTCACGATAAATGGTTTGAAATCTTCCCATGCACTCGCTTCATACAGTTGGCGTTCGACATCGATGAAAATATTCGCAATGACGCCGTACGTCTCTTCCCACGCTTGCATAATATCAGGTGTCGCTGCGTCTCCTAACACTTCTTGAATCGCCAACAATAAATACTTCCCGACGATCGGATAATGTTCCGGCTGAACGGTTAAGCTGCGATGTTTATGCGCAACAAGCATCACTTGTGGTACGATCGCTTCCAAATTGTCGATATGTTTCGCCGCTTCATACACCATCATTGCAAGCGCTGACTGTTGGCGCCCTTTCGCTTGGTTCGCTTCATTGAAAATGTTCAACAATTCAGGATGTGCTTCAAACATTCTTTTGTAAAAAACCGTCGTGATCGCGACACCGTGCTCTTCTAGTACAGGAACAGTCGCTAAAATAATATCTTTCGTCTCTCTCGATAAAGTCATTGAAATGCTCTCCTTTTAAAGATGTATTTTGTATATATGTTATTTATACCAAACTTTTCGATTAAAAGATATATATTATGTACATGTTTACAAAATGTTCACTTTTACAATTCGTTTCGCTATGATAGAGAAAGAGGTGAAATCCTATGAGATTAACGATGTATACAGATTACTCGCTCCGCACGCTCATGTATTTGGCGCTGCAACCGAAAGATCGGTTGAGCACGATTCAAGATATTGCGGATGCTTACAATATTTCTAAAAACCATTTAATGAAAGTGACTCACCAACTCGGCTTGCTCGGCTATATCGAAACGATTCGAGGACGAGGTGGAGGGATTCGACTTCATATCAACCCGAAAGATATTAATATCGGACAAGTTGTCCGCAAAACGGAAGATGATTTTCATCTCGTCGAATGTTTTTCTGAAAACAATTTATGTGTCGTCTCTCCGCAATGCCGATTGAAAGGGATGCTCGGGCAAGCGCTGCAAGCTTTCATTCAAGTGCTCGACCAATATACGTTACAAGATGTCATCGAAAACGAAGACATGTTGAAACCACTATTAAACGATGAATCGACTTGATTCGTCGTTTTTTCTATTT
>JASLHQ010000216.1 GCA_030152265.1 Savagea sp. | reverse complement strand
TCTATACAGAAGCAAATAGTGTCGAGGACATTCAAACGACATTAAAAAATTATGGTGTCATGTTGAATAAAGTAGAGGAGGCACAAAAAATAATCGATCAAATCGATACGGATATCGCAGCGATTGAGAAAGCTCAACCAGTTCGTACATTGCTCGTATACGGTGCACCGGGTACGTATTTAGCAGCATTGCCGACCTCTCTTTCTGGAGATATTTTAGAAAAAGTAGGCGGTGAAAATATCGCAGCCGATTTCCCGAAAGAAGATCAATATCCGCAATATGCGAGTTTAAGTGTTGAAAAAATTATCGAACGTAATCCAGAGGCGGTCATGCTCATTACGCACGGAGATCCAGAAGCAGTTCGTGCCGCTTTTGAAAACGAAATGATGAAAAATCCAGCGTGGAAAAACTTAGATGCTGTAAAAGCAGGAAATGTTACAGTATTGCCTTCTCATCTATTCGGAACGAACCCAGGTACGAAAATTGTCGATGCTTTAGAAGAAATGAAAAATCAATTGCAAGAGGTTCAGTGAGATGGACATTTCAGTACCGATTATAACGAAACGTAAAAGGCATGAACACCCTTATGCGCGTAAAAGAAAATGGACGCTGATTAGCTTAATTGTAATTCTTATTGTAGGTGGTACTACGAGTTTAATGGTCGGTCCTGTGCCATTTTCAATCTCAGAAGTGTGGCAAAGTTTAATTTCGGAAGAAGATACACTCGCTCGTCGCATCGTTTGGGAATTGCGACTGCCTCGAATGCTCATCGGTGCGATTGTCGGCATGTGTTTAGCTGTTGCAGGGGCCATTTTACAAGGTGTTATGCGCAACCCTCTCGCGGACCCAGGCATTATCGGCGTCACGTCTGGAGCAGGGCTTGCGGCTACGTTTATTATGATCGTCATGCCTGCCTACATCGCGTTTTTGCCTTTCGCAGCTTTTGCGGGGGCATTTATGACCGCAATGATTATTTATGCGATGTCATGGAAATCCGGAACATCGCCCGTACGCATTATTTTGGTCGGTGTTGCGATTAATGCGATTTTAGGAGCTTTTTTAAGTGCTCTTATGTTGTTGTATAGCGACCGTGTTCAAGCGGCGCTTCCGTGGTTAAGTGGAGGCATTGCAGGAGTCGGTTGGGTTCAATTTAAAATGATTGCTCCGTATGCGATGATCGCACTCGTTTTATCTTTATTTTTCATTCGACATATTCGAATTTTACGCCTCGGAGATGAAATGGCTCAATTGCTCGGTCACAATGTGGAACGAAGCCGTTTTTTACTCATCGTTTTAAGTACATTACTCGCTGGAATTGCGGTTAGCGTAGCAGGGTTAATCGGATTTGTCGGACTCGTCGTGCCGCATATTTTGCGCATGATGATCGGTGGAGACTATCGATATTTATTGCCTGCCTCTGCACTCGGCGGGAGCGTGCTCGTCGTCATTGCGGACATGGTCGCGAGAACGGCATTTGCTCCGCTTGAACTTCCTGTCGGTATACTACTTGCCTTTTTAGGAGGTCCGTTTTTCTTATACATTATTCAGAAAGGGAGAGGTCCTATTGCTCAAAACGACTAATTTACAATTTCAACACTCTACTCATTTTGAAATTGATGCGATTGATTTAACGATTGAAAAAGGTGAAATTATTAGTTTAATCGGTCCAAATGGTTCGGGGAAGTCGACTTTTTTACGTTTAATTGCTCGCTTACTGAATCCAGATGCTGGAACTGTTTTATTGGAAGGACAGTCGATTCACTCAATTGAACGAAAAAAGCTCGCTCAACAATTAGCGATGCTTCCGCAAATGAATGACCATCAACTCGATTTAACCGTCGGTGAATTAATCGAGTTTGGGCGTAGTCCTCATGTGAATAAGTATGGACGTATGAAAGAAGAAGATTATGACATCGTGGAATGGGCATTAAAAGTGACGAACTTAACAAAATATCGCGACCGAGTCTTACCTTCTTTGTCTGGAGGGGAACGACAACGTGCTTGGATTGCGATGGCGATCGCTCAACGTCCGAAAGTGTTACTTTTAGATGAACCGACGACGTATCTAGACATATCCCATCAGTTAGAAGTGATGGAACTTGTAAAAGCGTTAAATGAACAGCTCGGTATGACGATTGTGATGGTGTTGCATGACATTAACCAAGCGGCGCGTTACAGCGATCGTCTCATCGTCATGAAAAAAGGGAAAGTTCAATATGATGGCACGCCTCAATGCGTCCTTTGTCGAGAAATGTTTCAAAATATTTTTGAGATTGACGCTTCCATTTATGAAGAAGCGGGAACGACATTTTTCACACCGACGAAAATGACGACACGATGCGCGTTCACGTAAAAACAGAATGTAACGATTGTTTGAAATTTTGTGGCATAATGACAAGAAAGGAGGAGATTTATGATGATTATGGCAGTAAACACAATTAAAATTAAAAAAGGACGTGCAGATGAGGTGCTTGCGCGCTTCGCACAACCGAAAGCCGTTCATACGTATGAAGGATTCGTCTGGATGGAAGTATTAAAAAGTTTAAACGAAGAAGAGTATGACGAAATTAAAGTATGCACGACATGGGAAAGTGAAGATGCTTTCCAAAACTGGGCGAATAGCCGTGCGACACGCAAAATGCATGATGAAAGTCCAACTGCGAAAAAACAACAAGAAGATAGCCCGATGCTCGGTGCGAAGTTGACGAAGTTTGAAGTCGTCCATCGCCATGCTCCAGCGTCAAAAGAATAATAGAGGAAAAACAGCTAGTTAAAACCCATACCAAAATGGAGTTTGAGCTAGCTCTTTTACTTTTTGTTAAAATATCGTACATATACAAGTTTTTGAATATCAGTTATTATAAATAGAGATAGGAATGAACGATAAGAAACATATTGGAGGAATACTATCATGAGTGTAGGAAAAGATGTGATCACGTATTTAGCTGAAAATGATTGGTTAAATGAAAATGCGAAGCGTTGGGGAACAAAAATTGGAGCGCGTGCGATTACGGCAGGAACGACAATGACAGAGTTAACTCCCGTCGTTCAAAAATTAAACTATGCAGGGTTACGCACGACGATTGTTTATTTAGGAGATGGACTGTATGAGAAAGCAGGAGCGTTAGATGTGAAAAAACAGTATCTCGAGCTCATCCATCTCATTCAAGAAAAGGCGCTCGATGCAACGGTCACTTTACAATTAACACAACTTGGGCTCGATATCGATTTTGATTTTTGTTATGAAAACGTAAAGGAAATTGTCTCAGAAGCGTATAATTACGGTGTACAAGTGACGATTGAAATGGAAGATTACGGGCATGTTCAACCGTCATTTCGCATGCTAGAACAATTAAAAGAAGAGTACAATAATATAGGAACGGTCATTCAAGCATACTTTTATCGCGCGGAAGAAGATATTAAAAAATATAATGATGTCCCGATTCGCCTAGTGAAAGGGGCATATGATGAACCGATTTCTGTCGCTTATCAAACGAAAGAAGAAATTGATGCGAATTATAAAAAGCTCTTATTCGAACAGTTACAAAACGGTATTTTCACTTCGATTGCGACACACGATCAAGAGATTATCGCAGAAGTGAAACGGTTTGTCCAACAACAAGAAATTCCTTTAGATGCTTTCGAATTTCAACTTCTTTACGGATTCGATCAAGAACTTCAAGAACAACTCATCGGAGAAGGATATGCTTGTTCGATTTACGTGCCGTATGGAGAAGAATGGTACAGTTATTTTATGAATCGTTTAGCGGAACGTCCTCAAAATATTACGAAAAAAGTATTTAATAAAAAAACGAACACAGTCCTCGCAGCAGTTGCAGGAGCATTCGTTCTCGGAAGTTTATGGGGAAGAAGAAAAAAGAAATAATAAAAAACACGAATTCTCAAATTGAGAGTTCGTGTTTTTTTAACGACTTTCCGAAAGAAGTCTCCCAACCTCAAGGAGTGTGAAGGTGCGAATAGCACCAATGAGTAGGTGGGAGATGAATTTCGGTTGGCTTTAGCCAAAGAATTTGGTAAAATATAGAAAAAATGTTCTTTGACA
>JASLHQ010000215.1 GCA_030152265.1 Savagea sp. | reverse complement strand
CGATTTATTCGAAGGTGGCATATTTCAATCCACTCCCTCTATGTAGAGGGAGACCGCTACCTCCTTATCTTCAATTGTAGGCTTAGGATTTCAATCCACTCCCTCTATGTAGAGGGAGACTGCGAGAGGTTGTTTTGTTTGCCTCTCTATTACTACATATTGTGCCTCATTTCCCTTTTTCTTGCAAGTGACGTTTGGAACTTCACTAAAACTTCATAAAAGGTGCAATTTTCTTTGCGAAGGTCCTACGGTTTTCGTGGGCACTTCACGTTCGCGCGTGCAAAATGATACGATTTCTCTTTACATTTCGCCACTCCGAAGCGCGAGGTTTGGGTCTGTCGAGGTGATCGATAGTTTTTTCGTTTTCTCATCCACAAATACCCGGTCTTCGTAAATGTTTTGAATGCCATCCTCTTCTTTCGTCACATGTACGATGAAATAGTAATGTGCCCCGTCTAGATGCTCAACTTGTTGGATCGCATAGCGCGTAAATGAAGCGGGTGATGTTTGCAATGCTTCTACTTTTTTATCGATGGATGCGTCTTTCGAGTCAACGTGCACGAGCTCAAGCGCTTCTTTCCACTTTTCCTCTTGCAATAACGTGTAATAACGATGGACACGTAATTCATCTTTTTTGATGGTTGCTTCAACCGAAAATTGATTTTGAATAAATAGTACGCTAAACATCGTCCCCAATATAAACAATGGAATGATCCATTTTTTCATACAAATTCCCCCTTTCTTTATCTCTACGCTTTATGCCAAAAGAAGTTCCCACTCTGTGACATTTCGTTGACATAATCGTGACTTCGCTGTGGGGATTTAAAGTGACGTGCTCTTTATACTACAAGTAGAACTATATTCCTCGTGGGAACGTCTTTACTATCAAATTAGGAAGGAGGGCTTTGAGTGGAAACGATTTTTATTGCAGAAGATGATGAGGCGATTCGAGAGTTACTCGTTTCATTTTTAAGCGCTGCAGGTTATGACGTGTTCGCTTATGAAACGGGTGATGCTTTATTGGAAGCTTTTGATCACCACCATGCGGACTTGCTCATTTTAGATATTATGATGCCGGGTACGGACGGGTTGACGATTTGTAAAACGATTCGCGAACGGTCGACCGTGCCGATCATTATATTAACTGCTAAAGATAGTGAGCTCGACTATGTACAAGGCATTACACTCGGCAGCGACGATTATTTAACGAAGCCGTTCCGACCGACTGTGCTCATGATGCGCGTCAAAGCTTTACTCCGTCGTGTTGAAATGGCGAAAAGCGAACGACAAACGCCCGCTTCTTTACAATTCGGTCATTTGCGTTACGTTGAAGATGAGCAGACGATTTATGCAGACGATCAACCGATGCCGCTTACAGCAACCGAACGCAGTGTACTCATTTACTTTATGCAACGTCCGAAAAAAGCGATTCACCGCGATGAGTTACTCAATGACATTTGGGGATTTGATACCGAAGTCGAAACTCGCGTCACCGACGAAACGATTCGACGCATCCGTAAAAAAATGCTCGCCTACCCGCTCGATGTGACGATTCAATCGGTTTGGGGATACGGGTATCAACTCATCCTACGGGAGGAAAATTAAGATGAAAGGACGCGCGAAAAAACGCATCGTGCTCTTCGTCACTTTAAGCATCGTCTTATCCATCATTTGCATTATGCTCATCTTTAATTACATGATGAACCGCTACATCGAAAACGAAGCAAAACAAGCGCTACAAGGAGAACAACAAACGTTCCAGTTAGATCATGAAGTCGATCATGAATCGATGATTATCTCATTCGATACGAATACGTCGATGCAAGTGAATATGCTCTTTTTAACAGAGGAAGGGACATCGACGTATCCGTACATGACCGATCAGGAGAAACGGATGATTACGTTCATTAACCGAACTGCCCCTCCAAAACAAGTGATTTTGTCGGAAACGATTCAAGAGGAGCGCATTTATTTCATTTGGTTACCACTTCATACAGAGGCGGATGTGCTCGAACAATCGATGGTTTTGTACGTAAATGTCACCCCTTTAACCACTTTTGCGAAAACGATGAATGTTTTATTTATTATCGTCTTACTCCTTTGTACGTTTATTGCGAGCTTTTACGGATTCCGTCTCGGCAAACATATCGAAAATACAGAAGAAAAAATGCAACAGTTTTTTCAAAATATGTCCCATGAATTAAAAACACCGATCATGTCGATTCAAGGATATGCGGAAGGGATTCAAACGGGCATTATTCCGACTGAACAAGCAGTAGATGTCATTTTAAATGAAAGTCAAAAGATGGAACAACTCGTTGAAGAATTGCTCTTTCTTTCTAAAATGGAAAGCGGCCAGTTACACGAACAGAAAGAAGCGGTGGAATGGGATGAAATGATTTACGACTGCGTCCGAACGATGGATCCTGTCGCCAAACAGCGCCACCTCGTTTGGCAACTTCACATTCCTGATGCTTTACCTCTCTTTTACGGCCATGAAGCGCAACTGACGAAAGCTTTCTCCAACGTCTTAACGAATGCCGTTCACTATGCGAACAACACTGTGACGATCGCGATTAAATGGGACGCTTCTCATTGGTATATCGCCATTCAAGACGACGGACCAGGTGTGTCGGAACAAGATGCCCCTTATGTATTTGATCGCTTCTTCAAAGGGAGTGGCGGACATACTGGAATTGGACTCGCCTTAGCGAAAGACATCGTCACGCTACATCAAGGGACGATCCGTCTCATTCCGCCCGATACAAAACATACAACAGGCGCCCTCTTTTTAATGACGTTCCCACGAAACGATTAGAAAGAAGGAACTTTTAATGAAACGATTTCGCGCATTAGATATCGCAAGAGGCGTTGCCATTGCAGGCACCCTCGGCACGAATATTTGGATTTTTACAATGTCGATGGAAGCGAGTTTTCTCTCCTCGCTCTCTAGCACATTAACGAACGGAAAATTTCTCGGATTATTAACGATCATGTTCGGGATCGGCATGCAGTTAAAACATGACCATTTACAAAAGCGAGGCCTTCCTTGGTATCGCATTTACATTTGGGCGATGGTTATTTTATTTCTCGACGGGTTGCTTCATTACATTTTCGTCTTTGAATTTGATGTGCTTATGAGTTATGCCTTCGTTGGGATACTCGCTTCTTTCATCATTACGCGACCGAAAAAAGTGATCATTACTGTAGCGATTTTATCATTAAGCCTTCACCTATCGAACCAATTCGGGTGGACGAACTTCCCGTCCGTTCCTTACGATATGGAGGATAATGGCTTCATCGAACGCACATTGACACGCGAAGAAATGAATGAACAAATTCGAATGGAAGACGCGATTGCGGAAGGGTATGTTATGTTCGAAAGCGACCACACCACCTACTCCGAACAAGTGAAAGATCGCCTTGCCAACTTTTGGATGATGCGCGGAGAAGCGGTCATGATCATTCCGATGAACTTAGCGCTCTTTTTATTCGGTGCTTTGCTCGTACAGAGTGGCTGGGTCGGCTTTGATGAACGTGCGCGTCGCTTACAAAAACGTCTGCTTCTACTTAGCGGAATCATAGGCATTCCGCTATTAATCGCAACGTATTGGAGCGATGCACTCGTCTCTTATGAACGCTACATCATCGCACCGATCGTCTCTTGTTTTTACTTAAGTGTCGTCGTCTACTGGGCACGCACATCGATTGCGCCTCACATACAACGAGGGTTTGAAAATATCGGCAAAATGGCGCTCACTTGTTACATTGGGCAAAATATCATCGGCTCGATTTTATTTTACAACTGGGGATTCGGCCTGGCGCCGCTCGCAAAAGATTGGCACACGGTCGTCGCATGGTTCGGAATCGTTACATTCCTTATGATCTTTTCAACGATTTGGCTCCGTTTCTTCTCACGCGGTCCTATTGAACTCGTCTGGAAAAAAATCGAATCGCTCGCCTACCCGAAACAACCTTCCCCAACCATTTCACAAAACTAAAATAGGCAAGACATCATACACTTTGATGTCCTGCCTATTTTTAACGACTTTCCGAAAGAAGTCTCCCAACCTCAAGGAGTGTGAAGGTGCGAATAGCACCAATGAGTAGGTGGGAGATGAATTTCGGTTGGCTTTAGCCAAAGAATTTGGTAAAATATAGAAAAAATGTTCTTTGACA
>JASLHQ010000174.1 GCA_030152265.1 Savagea sp. | reverse complement strand
GGGATTGTCGTCGGATTGGCGCTCATTCCGGAAGCATTAGCGTTTGCGTTTATCGTTGGGGTCGATCCGCGTTATGCGCTGTATGCTTCTTTTACGATGGCATTGCTCACCGCTATATTTGGTGGTAGGCCGGGTATGATTTCAGCAGCGACAGGAGCGATGGCGCTCGTCCTCGTGAGCTTAGTTGCCAATCACGGAGTCGAATACATGTTAGCGGCGACTATTTTAACAGGGATTATTCAATGGATTCTCGGTTTATGTGGCGTCGCTCAGTTGATGAAATTTGTACCGAATTCTGTCATGCTCGGATTCGTTAATGCGCTCGGGATTATGATTTTTATGAGTCAATTGCCTTATTTAATAGGAGGGACGATTCCAACTTATACGTATGCGATTGTGACACTTCTTCTCGTCTATATCATTCCGAGGTTTATTAAAAGTATTCCTGCCCCATTAATCGCGATTGTTTTGATGACGACGATTGCGGTATGGAGCGGTGTTTCTTTACAAACGATTGGCGATTTAGGAACGATGCCGAGCACATTACCCGCATTTTTACTTCCCGATATTCCACTAACGTTAGAAACACTTTTCATCATTTTACCGTATGCTTTTGCTTTGTCGATTGTCGGCCTGTTAGAGTCTTTGCTCACAGCACAAGTGTTGGATGAAATGACGGATACAGAGAGCGATAAAAATAAAGAAGCGCGCGGTCAAGGGATCGCCAATACAGTGAATGGATTTTTTGGAGGAATGGCAGGATGCGCGTTAATTGGACAGTCAATCATTAATGTGAAGTCTGGCGGAAGAGG
Organism: Savagea sp.; assembly: GCA_030152265.1. Taxonomy (GTDB): domain Bacteria; phylum Bacillota; class Bacilli; order Bacillales_A; family Planococcaceae; genus Savagea. The sequence continues at coordinate 4,307 of JASLHQ010000174.1, read as the reverse complement.
TCGTTTATCCACTTTCGTATCGGGTGTATTTTTACTCTTTTTAATACTCGTTTTAGGGGATGCTGTTGCACGTATTCCGATGCCCGTGTTAGTCGGTGTGATGATCATGGTCAGTTTTACGACATTTAACTGGGGGTCCTTCCGCTTTTTACAAAAAGCACCGCGGGCAGAAAGTATCGTTATGCTCATTACTGTACTCATCATTTTATATACGCATAATTTAGCGATTGGCGTCGTAATCGGTGTATTGTTAAGTTCATTATTTTTCGTAGCGAACATGTCGAAATTAACAGTTGTGAAAAAAGATGATGTGTACGACGTACAAGGCCCTCTCTTTTTCGCATCGACGACAGCTTTTATGCAAGCGATGAAACCGTATGAAGCAAATACGATTCGACTAGATTTTCAAAATAGTGCCCTTTGGGATGAATCAGCTGCAAGCACTTTATGGAAATACGTGTCGCAATGTAGAGCGCGCGGAGTTCATGTAGACGTGATAAACTTAAATGAGAGAAGTCGAGCATTATATGACAAATGGAATGAGGAGGTAGGAAAATGAAAATTGGCGTAGCGATGGACGGTTCTTTTCATGCGGAAAGAGCTGCAAAATATGCGATTGAACTCGCAAGTAAAATCGAAGGTGCACGCGTTGAAGTGTTGACGGTCGTAACATATGATCAAATGAAGAAAGAACATTTACTTACACCAAGTCACGAAACATTAGAAGTACAGCGCAAAAAAGTATTTGAACGTGCAGTACAATGGGCAGAAGAGGCTGGAATAGAGTTGAAACAGACCGTATTAAAAGGTGATCCGAGTAAAATGCTCATTCAATATGCTGAAGCCGTTGAACTTGATTTACTTGTCATCGGAAGTCGCGGGTTAAATGCATTGCAAGAAGTAGTACTCGGAAGCGTCAGTCAAAAGTTAGTTAAACATATCGGATGCCCTGTGACCGTAGTGAAATAAAAGTGAACATACAAGCGATTTTGTTGCAATCGCTTGTATTTTTTTGCAAAAAAGAGGGAGAAATTAAAAATATTGCGAGCATTTTCAGATTATTTTTAAAAAAAGCTATTCAAACAGAAAAAAATATGCTATCTTTTAACGACAGTGACGTTAAAGAGTCGTCAAATATAAAAAGAGGTGATCAACATGAAGGTCGAACAAATTGAAACAGCAGTCGAAGAAATTCATCCTCAAGTGATAGCGTGGAGACGTCATTTACATGCACATCCTGAATTGTCATTTGAAGAAGTCGAAACATCTGCTTATGTTGTAGAACAATTGCAAGCAATGGAAGGAATCGAAGTGACACGCCCAACGAAAACAAGCGTTGTGGGACGTTTGAAAGGTTTGGCAGGTTCAGGGAAAACAATTGCAATGCGCGCTGATATGGATGCGCTTCCAATTCAGGAAGATGTGGACGAACCGTATCGCTCTCAAAATGACGGTGTCATGCATGCTTGTGGACATGACGGACATACGTCGATGTTACTTGGCGTTGCAAAGGTGCTTAGTGACGCACGTGAAAATCTTGTAGGAGAATATGTTTTTCTTTTTCAACACGCTGAAGAAGTACCACCAGGTGGCGCGATTGAAATGGTTCGTGCAGGGGTATTAAATGGTGTAGATCATGTGCTCGGTATGCATTTATGGTCGATTGAAAAATTAGGGAAAATGCAATTGACTGTTGGACCGATGTCGGCAGCTTCTGATATTTTTGACGTGAAAATAATTGGGAAATCTGGACATGCTTCAGCACCAGACGATGCAATTGACGCTTTAGCGATCGCTGCTCAAATTGTATCTAACTTACAAATGATTGTATCTCGCAGTCTAAGTCCTTTACAAAGCGGTGTATTATCGATTACACGTTTTAGAAGTGGAGAGGCGTATAATGTCATCCCCCAAGAAGCAACTTTTGGTGGCTCAGTGCGCGCATTAACCGAAGAAGTGCGTGAAACAATTAAAGAAAAAATTGAACAAATTAGCGACATGGTCGCTAAAGCGCACGGTGCAACGATTGAATTTCATTACGAATATGGATATGACCCTGTATACAATGATGAAACATTAATGCCAATCGTCGAAAAAACATTGCGTCAATTTGAAGATTTAGAAATTGAATATATTGAACCGATGCTCGGAGGAGAAGATTTTTCAGCATTTTCTAATGTAGTACCTAGTTGTTACATCGGAGTGGGAGCTTTAAAAGAGAGAGACGGCAAGTACTACCCGCACCACCATCCAAAATTTGAAATTCATGAAGATGCTTTTAAAAATGGGATGCGCTACTTTTTATCCGTCGCAACAACATTAGCGCAACAATAAAGGGCATGTTTGAATGTAGGGGAGGACGATTCAATGTCGACACAAACGAAAAAAGAAAAACAATCATTTTTTGATAAAATGTTAAATCGGATAGAGGTGGCGGGAAACCGTCTCCCAGATCCGATTGTCTTATTTGCGATGATTGCATTAACGATTGTCGTTATTTCATGGTTAGCATCTATTTTTAAATGGTCTGCCGTAAGTCCTGTCGATGGTGAAACGATTACGGTACACAATTTACTATCGAAAGATGGGTTTATTGAGATGCTAACTGGCATGGTGAAAAACTTTAGTGATTTCCCGCCACTCGGAGCGGTGCTCGTCATTATGTTAGGAGTCGGCTTAGCAGATGAGAGCGGTTATTTTAAAACGATGATGAAGCGCGCGGTTGTTTCAACACCGAAGCGCATTATTATCCCGATGATTATTTTAGTCGGGATTATCGGTAACGTTGCAGGAGATGCGACACAGATCGTATTACCGCCACTTGCAGCGACGATTTTAATGACATTTGGCTTTCATCCATTCGTCGGTTTACTTGCTGCGTATGCCGCAACATTAGGAGCTTTCTCGGCAAATATTTTAATCGGAATGACAGACGTTTTAGCGGCGGGCTTTACAGAAATCGGTGCGCAAACTGTGGATCCGAATTTTGTTGGAAATGCTGCGATGAACTATTATTTCTTAGCTGTATCTACGATATTTTTAATGATTGTTGCTACGTGGGTGACGTATAAATTTACCATTCCTCGTTTTGGAACGTATGATGGACCACAAGAAGCGCATGAGGCGATTACAGCGGACGAGAAAAGAGGTTTGAAATTTGCGAATATTTCGTTAATATTCCTCGTTTTAGCCATTTTAGCGATGGTTATTCCAGAAAGTGGTTGGTTGCGAAATCCAGAAACGGGTTCGATTGTTCAAGGGTCTCATTTAATGAACTCCGTCGTACCAATCGTTATGATTTTCTTTTTAGTGCCCGGTATTTTTTACGGAATCGGTGCTAAAACAATTCGCTCTACGAAAGACTTTGGCGGCCATTTAGGCCGTGCGATGAGCACGATGGGGCCTTACATTGCACTCGTCTTTATTTCTGCACAAATGCTCGCATACTTCAATTCGAGTAATCTCGGGCAAATTATTGCGATTAAAGGGGCAGAAACATTAGAAGGAATTGGATTTAAAGGAATTCCGTTATTCGTATCATTCATTTTCTTCGTCGCTTTCGTTAACTTATTAATCGGAAGTGCTTCAGCGAAATGGGCGATGCTCGCACCAGTATTTGTACCGATGTTTATGTATTTAGGCTATCATCCCGCATTTACGCAAATGATGTACCGTATTGGGGACTCTATTACGAATCCAATTACACCGATGTTCCCGTATCTCGTCTTTATTTTGTCGTATGCGCAACGAATCGATAAAAAAGTTGGACTTGGAACATTGATTGCAGGACTATTCCCGTATACAATCTTCTTTGGGGTGTTCTGGATCATTTTATTAGTCGTTTGGTATTTGACTGGTTTACCACTCGGTCCAGGTGCTCCTATTTACTGGAACAACTAAATGAATAAGACTGTATGATAATGAATGGTGAAATGATTTCATAAATTCGTAATCATTCAGTCTTTTTAGTCTATATAGGAGGAGTGTTATGTATCAAGTAGGTGTTGTAGGCCCGAAAGGTTCGGTAGAAAGAATTTTGAAAATCGCTGAACGGATTGGAACCCCACTATCGTTAAAACCACTTATTTACGAAACGGCATTAGACGTACCTGAAGTTTTGAAAAACGAGGAGTGTGTATGCGATTATTATTTGTTCTCTGGAATTATTCCATACACTATCGGTAAAGAGGTCGTTGATTCAAAATGTGCTTTTTATGTTGAGTTACTAGAAGCGGGATTTTATCGTGCGATGTTAAATGTGATTCATGAAGTAGGCGATTTAAATCTCCGTTTTGGCATTGATTTAC
>JASLHQ010000163.1 GCA_030152265.1 Savagea sp. | reverse complement strand
GATATGTAAATGTCCAGTCGGACTTGGGGCATAGCGTACTCGAACTTCTTTTGTCATTGTTGTTGTCTCTCCCAACATTTAGTTGTCTACTTCATCATTTTAGCACGTTTCGACTCGCTTTGAAAAGAAGGTCACTTTTTTGTCAGTAAAATAACAGCGAGTGAAGCAATTCCTTCTTCTCGACCGACAAAACCTAATTTTTCAGTCGTCGATGCTTTAATATTCACTTGTGATTCGTCCGCATGTAACAGTTGTGCAATTCGTTTGCGCATTTTCGGAATATGCGGACCCATTTTCGGACGTTGTGCCAAAATTGTACAATCGACGTTACCTAATTGATACCCTTCCGCTTCAACCATTTTCCAAACTTCTGCTAAAAGTACAGCCGAATCCGCATCTTTAAATGCCATATCCGTGTCAGGGAAATGTGTCCCGATATCTACTTTTCCAATCGCTCCTAATGCAGCATCTGTAATCGTATGGAGAACGACGTCTGCGTCAGAATGACCGACAAGCCCTCTTTCATGTGGCACTTCAATTCCACCAATAATGAGAGGACGCCCTTCTTCAAATGCATGTACGTCAAATCCTTGTCCTATTCGTATCATCGTAATTCTCCCCGTTCTTTTAATAAATAATGTCCGTATGATAAATCGGCAGTTGTCGTCATTTTAATATTGTCATATGTACTTTCAACGATATGTACAGGTGCGCCATACCGTTCGACAACCATCGATTCATCCGTCGCTTCAAATTGTTCTGCTAATGCCTCTTTTGAAGCGTTGTACAATAACTCATAACGAAAGGCTTGAGGAGTTTGAATCGCCCAAAGTTGTTCGCGAGGCAATGTTTGTTGGACGATATCGCTCACGACCACTTTCGTCGTATCTTGTACCTTCACTGCTGCAATCGCCGCTCCCGTTTCGTTCGCTTTCATCACTAAATCATGTATTGTCGATTGATGGATGAAAGGACGCGCTGCATCATGGACGAGAACGATGCTTTCAGACGTTCCATCATAAGCTTCTAAACAAGCGTGAACACTATGCTGACGTTCCGCTCCTCCTACGACGAATTGCGTAATTTTAGATAAATCGAATTTTTTAGCGATCGCTTCCATCAATAAACGCTCGTCTTCTTTGATCGCGACAATAATAGACTCACACCATTCATCTTCCTGAAAACGTTGAAGTGTATGAGCTAAAATAGGACGATCGCCTAGCTGTAAAAATAATTTATTTTGGGAAGCGCGCATACGCTTCCCACTTCCTGCAGCTGGAATCATTACTGTGTATCGCACTTCTCGTTCCCAACTTTCTTATGCTAATTTTGGCTTCGCAAAAATCATGCGACCGGCCGATGTTTGTAACACACTCGTTACGATGACATCGAGTGGTGAACCGATATATTTGCGTCCTTCTTCCACGACGATCATCGTGCCGTCATCTAAGTAGGCGACACCTTGATCGTGCTCTTTCCCTTCTTTAATGACGACGACATGCATTTCTTCTCCTGGGATGACGACCGGCTTCACTGCATTCGATAAATCATTAATATTTAAAACATTCACTCCGTGTAAGTCTGCTACTTTATTTAAATTAAAATCGTTCGTTACGACACTACCTTGCATTTCTTTCGCCAAATGAACTAATTTCAAATCAACTTCAGCAACATCTTCAAAGTCAACATTCGTAATTTCAACGATAGAATTTTCATCATTTTGTAGTTTCTTCAAAATGTCAAGACCACGTCGACCTTTCGTCCGCTTTAAAGAGTCAGATGAGTCTGCAATATGTTGTAACTCTGTTAAAACGAATTGGGGAACGACGAGTACTCCTTCTAAAAAACCAGTCTGCGCAATATCAGCGATGCGGCCATCAATAATGACACTCGTATCTAATATTTTTTTCAAAGTAAAATTAGTCGGCTCTGACGCTTGAATTTCTTTTTTCTTTTTCGCTTCAGACGATTTTGCTGTAAAGAGCGCACTCATAAACTCCTCACGCTTTTGGAAACCGACTTGAAATCCGAGATACCCGAGCAATACTGACAAAATAATTGGGACGACGGATGTAATTAATGTGATGAGTGGCAAGTCGATACTCGATAAACCGTAACTAAATAAAAATGCCACACTTAAACCGACGACTAACCCAATTGTACCAAAAATCAAATCTAAAATCGGTGCATTTAACAAACGATCTTCACACCATTTAATAAAATTAAAAATCGGATCCGTTAAAAATAAACTTAAAAATAAAAATACAGCAGCTCCAATCGTTGCGGCAATATAGGCATTGTTAATAATCGGTCGTGAAGTAAAAACAAATAAATCGAATAAATACGGTAAGAAAATAACACCTACTGCACCACCAACGATGAAGAAAATAAAACGAATTACCTTTTTTAACATCATTTCCACCTCCTTATTAAGATTGATTGCCAATATTATACTATTAGCACATCTTTTCTCCAAACTTCTTCCTTTATTTTAACGAGTTTTTCTCTATAATGTTGCATCGCTCTTCTTCCCTCGTTTCTCAACGACAGTGAAGAGCGACAACAACTTACTTAAATGCTTGCCTTAATGCGTCTTGAATCGTTTCGACACCAATTAATTGAACATTTTTCGGTGGCTCCCACCCATCGATATTCGATGCTGGTAAAAAAATACGAGTGAAACCTAACTTAGCAGCTTCATTCACACGTTGTTCAATGCGTGATACACGCCTCACTTCACCAGTCAAACCGACCTCTCCGATGAAACAGTCTGTTAAGCCGACAGCTTCTTCTTTATAACTAGAAACGATGCTCGCAATGATCGCTAAATCAATCGCTGGCTCGTCTAACTTCACGCCGCCAGTCACTTTAATGTAGGCATCTTGCGCTTGAAGCATGAGTCCCATACGCTTTTCCAATACAGCCATGAGGAGGGAAATTCGATTTTGATCGACTCCTGTCGCCATACGCTTCGGATAATTAAAACTTGAAGGGGTGACGAGCGCTTGCACTTCAACTAAAATTGGACGCGTTCCTTCCATCGAAGCGACAACCGTCGACCCTGCACCGCTTTTAGAGCGTTCACTTAAAAATAATTCTGAAGGGTTTAACACCTCTCGTAGCCCGGCTTGTGCCATTTCAAAAATGGCTAATTCATGCGTCGAGCCAAAGCGGTTTTTCACACTTCGCAATATACGATATGAATGGTGACGATCTCCTTCAAAATAAAGAACGGTGTCTACCATATGTTCTAACAAACGTGGCCCTGCAATTTGACCATCTTTCGTCACGTGACCTACGATGAAGATTCCGATATTTTCAGTTTTCGCAATGCGCATCAATTCAGCCGTACATTCGCGCACTTGAGATACACTTCCTGGCGCACTCGTCACTTCCGGATGATAAATTGTCTGAATGGAGTCGACAACGATAAATTTAGGCTTTACTTGGTGCACGGTTTCATGAATTTGTGAAAGATTCGTTTCCGAATAAATGTATAACTCATTCGATTGAACCGCGAGACGTTCTGCTCTTAATTTCGTTTGACGCACAGACTCTTCTCCCGAAATGTAGAGGACACGCTCTTGTTTATTAGCTAGTAAAGAAGCAACTTGTAATAATAAAGTCGACTTACCGATTCCTGGATCTCCACCGATTAAAATGAGAGAACCCGGAACGATTCCACCACCTAAGACGCGATTCAATTCATTTAAATCCGTCGACACTCGCGGCTCTTCTACGATAGCGACCTCGTTGATCGGCACCGCCTTTTGTGATTGAACGGTCGTATGTTGAAATGCCCCTCTCGGACCTTTCGTTTTCACTTCAACTTCTTCGTCCATCGTATTCCAAGCACCACAGCCTGGACAGCGTCCCATCCATTTCGGAGACTCATATCCACAATCTTTACACATGAACTTTACTTTTCTTTTTGCCAATCTATTGACCTCCTCGCCACTTCTTTCAATGTAGCACGTTTACGTTACACGAAAGTGAAGAAATGACTTTTTCATTAAAAAAAGCTACCGAACTTGAACTCGGTAGCTTTTCATCGACGTTAATTAAACGCTCACTGTTTCATTCGTTTTGATGTAAAACTCTCCGTCTTTCACATCGATTGTTACTTCTCCACCTTCTTGAATTGTTCCTTTTAACAATTCTTCCGATAAGAGATCTTCAATATGCTTTTGAATTGCGCGACGTAACGGACGTGCTCCGTAATCTGGATCATAGCCAATTTCAGCTACTTTATCTTTCGCATCATCTGTTATAGTGAGCGAAATATTTTGTTCCGCTAAACGTTTTGCCAATTCATCAGACATGAGAGAAACAATTTCACGTAATTGTTCTTTATTTAATGAGTGGAAGACAATCATTTCATCTACACGGTTTAAAAACTCAGGTCGGAATGCACGTTTTAGCGCTTCTAGCATGCTTTCTTTCATCTTTTTATGATCATCTTCTGCCGAGTCTTGTAAATTAAACCCAACATAGCGATTATCTTTTAATGCTGTCGCTCCGACGTTTGACGTCATAATGACGACTGTGTTGCGGAAGTCGACTGTGCGACCTTTCGAATCTGTGAGACGACCATCTTCTAACACTTGTAATAAAATGTTGAACACATCTGGATGTGCCTTTTCAATTTCATCGAGTAAGACGACTGAATACGGTTTACGACGTACTGCTTCCGTCAATTGTCCGCCATCATCATGGCCTACATAACCTGGAGGTGAACCGACGAGACGGCTCGTCGCATGTTTCTCCATATATTCACTCATATCGATACGAATCATCGCTTCTTCATCACCGAACATTGATTCCGCAAGTGCTCGTGCTAATTCCGTTTTACCGACACCTGTCGGACCGAGGAATATGAATGAACCGATTGGACGTTTCGGGTCTTTCAATCCTGCACGTGCTCGACGAATCGCTTTTGAAATAGCGACGACCGCTTCATCTTGACCGATGACGCGCTCGTGAAGCAATTCTTCCATATTTAACAGTTTGACTGTTTCTGTTTCAGCAATTTTCGAAACAGGAACGCCTGTCCACATCGCGACAACTTCTGCGATATCTTCTACTGTCACTTCTGATTCCGTCTTGCCTTGTTGCTCTTTCCATTCTTCTTTTGTCGTATTTAATTTTTGCATTAATTTTTGTTCTTCGTCACGATAAGAAGCTGCTTTTTCAAATTCTTGGCTTTGAACCGCTGCATTTTTCTCTTGACGAACACGCTCTAAGTCTTCTTCTAATTGTTTTAAACTCGGCGGTGTTGTATATGAGCGTAAGCGTACTTTCGAACCCGCTTCATCGATTAAATCGATCGCTTTATCTGGTAGGAAACGGTCTGAAATGTAACGATCACTCATCGTTGCTGCTGCTTCTACTGCTTCATCTGTAATTTTCACACGGTGATGCGCTTCGTAACGATCACGCAATCCGTAAATAATTTGAACCGTCTCTTCAACAGTCGGTTCATCGACTTGAATCGGTTGGAAGCGACGCTCTAACGCTGCGTCTTTCTCAATATATTTTCGGTACTCATCAAGCGTTGTCGCTCCGATACATTGAAGTTCTCCGCGCGATAATGCCGGTTTTAAAATATTCGATGCGTCGATTGCTCCTTCTGCACCACCTGCACCGATTAATGTATGCAATTCATCGATGAATAAAATGACATTGCCGACTTGGCGAATTTCTTCCATCACTTTTTTCATACGATCTTCGAATTCACCACGATATTTTGTGCCTGCAACGACCGTTCCCATGTCGAGTACCATGACGCGCTTATCACGCAAAATTTCTGGTACTTCATTCGCAACGATTTGTTGCGCGAGCCCTTCCGCAATCGCCGTTTTACCAACACCTGGCTCCCCGATTAATACCGGGTTGTTTTTCATGCGACGTGCTAAAATTTCAATAACACGTGTAATTTCTTTACTGCGGCCAATCACTGGATCGAGCGTTCCTTCACGTGCGATCTCTGTCAAATCACGTGCTAAGCTATCTAAAGTAGGCGTCGCTTTTGCATTGCCTGCATTGTTGTTTTGTTTACTGTTGCTCGCATCCGCACTGCCGAGTAAAGCGAGCACTTGTTGACGAGCTCTCGTTAAACTTACACCTGCATTGTTTAATACACGTGCAGCTACCCCTTCTCCTTCACGGATGAGCGCGAGTAAAATGTGCTCTGTTCCGACGTAAGAATGACCAAGTTTTCTCGATTCATCGACAGATAACTCGATGACTTTTTTCGCTCTCGGTGTGTAATGAACAATCGGGCCAACTTCCTTCTCTCCTTGACCGATTAATTGTTCAACACCTTGTTCTATTGTATTTAAATCGACATCAATCGCTTCAAGCGCTTTTGCCGCAAGTCCTTCTCCTTCACGAATGAGACCGAGTAAAATATGTTCTGTCCCGATCGCTTCATGTTTTAAGCGAATGGCCTCTTCTTGTGCCAATTGGAGTACACGTTGTGCTCTTTGCGTAAATCGGTTAAACATCATATAGATCTCTCCTTTTTATCCTTTTGACCTTCTTTGACTAATTCAATTATATGAGAAAAAGATACCTTTTACAAAATATCCGCTCACTTTTTCATTTG
>JASLHQ010000106.1 GCA_030152265.1 Savagea sp. | reverse complement strand
CTTTGTTCTAGTAAATGTTCATATTGATGATGGATTTGTTCAGAAGAATAATAATTTATACCTGAAATAACAACAATGACAACAATTAAAGTAGAAAAAGCAGTGATAAGTTTACTTTTAATTTTTCGCAAATGAATTCCTCCATAAAAGTAATGATAAAAAAGTATTGCAAGACTATTGTACCATTATCTAATCTTTTAGATAACGTTTTACCTAATTATAATATGACAATATTGCGAACATAAAAATTTGAAAATGAAAAAGGTTGAAAGAAATCTCTCTTTCAACCTTTAAGCAATTAATGAAATACGATTGTCTTATTACCTTCAACGATGACACGGTCTTCTAAATGCCATTTGACAGCACGTGCTAATACACGGCGTTCGATTTGTTGCCCGATTTTTTTCAATTCAGCGATAGAATTACGATGATCTACACGTTCGATATCTTGTTCGATAATCGGTCCTTCGTCTAAGTCGTTCGTGACGTAGTGGCTCGTCGCTCCAATCAATTTTACCCCGCGGTGGAAAGCACGTTCATAAGGGCGTGCTCCGATGAATGCTGGTAAGAATGAATGGTGGATGTTGATGATGCGATTTTCGAAACGTTCGACAAATTCTGGTGTTAAAATTTGCATATAACGTGCCAAAATTAAAATGTCGATGTCGTACTGTTCCATGAGACGAACTTGTTCTGCTTCGACTTCTTTGCGAATATCTTTATTTGCTGGGATGTAGTGGTATGGAATGCCGAGTGCTTCTACCATTTCGCGAGCAATCTCATGGTTACTAATGACGACTTCGATATCCATCGGTAAGTCTCCGTTTTGCCATTCCCATAAAAGTTCAACGAGTGCATGAGGTTCTTGTGAAACAAAAATCGCTGCCTTTTTACGTTCAGCTCCGTATGTGAAGCGATAGTCCATCGAATACGTTGTCGCAATTTCAGAAAACTGTGTTTCAAGCTCTTGACGTTTCTTATTTAAGTCATCTAAGTGAAATTCAATACGCAAGAAAAATGTTCCGTTTTCTGGATCGCTTGAATATTGGTTAGATTCGATAATGTTTGCGTTGTTTTTGTGTAAAAATGTAGATACAGCGGATACGATTCCTGGTCGGTCTTCACAACGAATGAGTAAGCGACCTTGATTTTTCAACTGTTCTTTTCTTTCATTTGCCATTTGATCAACTTGTTGGCGGATTGACATAACTTTCATCTCCTCTTAAAAATTACATTATACCATTATGCCTTATTTCATCGCTATTATCAAGAGTAGTGATAACGGGTATCTGTACTAAACATATACGTAAAAATTAATTGTTATAAAACAGCTGTTTACTTTGTCGCTTCAACGTGATAAAGTTAAAATATTGTATTTTCAGAAAATTGATATAGGGGATGAAAACATGTCACAAGTAAAATTTTACAGTGGAGAAAATATTCCACTCGAAATGCATAAAGTACGTATCGTTCAAAAGTTAAATTTACCGACAGTAGAAGAACGTTTAGAAGCGATGAAAGGTGCAGGGTTTAATACGTTCTTACTTCAAAATAAAGATGTCTTTATGGATATGCTCACAGATAGTGGAGTGAATGCGATGAGCGATCGTCAACAAGCAGCGATGATGCAAGCGGATGATAGTTACGCAGGATCAGAAACGTTCACACGTCTTCAACAAGCGCTTGAAAACATTTTCGGAACGAAATATTTTTTACCGACTCACCAAGGACGTGCATGTGAAAACGTCATTTCTCAAACGTATGTGACGGAAGGGTCTGTCGTGCCAATGAACTACCACTTTACGACATCGAAAGCACATATCGTGTTAAACGGTGGACGTGTAGAAGAAGTGTATAAAGACGAAGCGCTCAACATTACGAGTGACGATCCGTTTAAAGGTGATATGGACATTGCAAAATTGCGTGCAGTTATCGAAGAAGCAGGAGCAGAAAATGTGCCATTCGTTCGTTTGGAAGCGGGAACGAACTTAATCGGCGGACAGCCACACTCACTCGCGAACATGAAGGAAGTACGCAAAGTTTGTGATGAGTACGGAGTAATGCTCGTTTTAGATGCGAGTTTATTAGCGGATAACTTACATTTCATTAAAACGCGTGAAGAAGCGTATCAAAATAAATCGATTCGTGAAATTACGCGAGAAATTGCAGATTTAGCAGACATTATTTATTTCTCAGCACGCAAGCTTGGAAACGCACGTGGAGGCGGCATTTGTACAAGCAATGAAGAGGCGTACATGAAAATGCGTGAATATATTACATTGTATGAAGGATTTTTAACGTATGGTGGAATGTCTGTACGTGAAATGGAAGCGATTGCCGTCGGATTAGAAGAGACGATGGATGAAGAGATGATCAACCAAGGACCACAATTCATTCAATTTATGACGGAAGAATTGCAGAAGCGTGGCGTTCCTGTCATTACGCCTGCAGGAGGGCTCGGTTGTCATATCGACGCACGCTCGTTTTTACCACATGTTGCGCAACAAGATTATCCAGCAGGTGCGCTCGCGTCTGCGATTTATATCGCAAGTGGAGCGCGAGGGATGGAGCGCGGAACGATGTCGGAACAGCGCAACGAAGACGGTACAGAACCGCTTGCTAATATGGAACTCGTTCGTATGGCACTTCCGAGACGTGTGTTTACGATGTCTCAAGTGAAATACGCAGCGGACCGTATCGCATGGTTGTACGATAATCGCGACTTAATCGGTGGTCTTGAATTTGTCGAAGAGCCAAATGTGTTACGTTTCTTCTTCGGACGCCTTCAAGCGAAATCAGATTGGCCAGAGCAACTTGCAAAAAAATTCCGAGAAGATTTTGGCGATAGTTTATAAAAGTAAGAGAAAGTAGTGAAGGATTCTTCATTACTTTCTTTTTTTATGAGCATAAAGCATGCATCGATACGGTACATCGTATATCGTTAAAAGAGAATCGTTATCAATTAGGAGGATGTACAATGACACAAGATGCGAAACAGTTTTGGAATGAACGAGCAGAAGGATTTTTTGCGAATCAAAAAATAGGCGCAGAACCGATTCCGAATGCTGTTGCTGAATATATGAATGAGCGCGGATGGATGAATAGCGCACACGTATTAGATGTCGGGTCAGGGAGTGGACGCTATACATTGTTATTTGCACGTCATGCAGATCGTGTAACAGCATTGGACGTCTCGGACAAAATGCTTCAATTTTTACAAGAGGAAGCGAAACAATACCGTCTATCAAATGTTGAAACGTTAGAGTCAGGATGGCCAGCGAAGCTTACGAAGCAATATGATGTACTGTTTGCGGCGATGTGTCCGGCAGTCGGTTCAGAGGCGTCGATTCGTGCGATGGATGAAGCGGCGAAGAATGTCGTAGCGATTGCGCGTTACGATTACACAGCGGACCAATTTATCGAGACATTGTCAAAAGAAGAGCAAGCGGAAGCATTAGCGAATGACCCGCACAATGATCGTGCAATTATCGATGAGATGGAAGCACATGCGAAAAACTTAGGTCGTACGCCACAACGCGAACGATTCACAAGTGAAGAAAAAGAAACGATGTCGAAAGAAGCAGCGAAAGCACGTTACAATAAATATCGTGAGCGCCTACCTGAAATCGCACAAAAATTAGATGAAGCGATTGAAAAGGAAGTGGTCGACGGGCAAGTAGAACTCGTCCGTAAATTTAGTTTAACACTACTATATTGGACAGTTTAAAGATGAAAAAATGCTACCACTCTCATGTCGAGAGGGTAGCATTTTTATTATCGCTTTTTCGGAATGAGTTCGCTCTCAATTAAAAAATCACGTGCGACAATTTCGACAAGTTCACCGTCATTATCGACAAGCCCGTTCATCACTTGCATCGCATGTTCATCAATTTTTCCTTCCAACATTTTTAAAATGTCTTCCAGTTCAGGATATTCATGTAACACTTCATTACGGATGAGAGGTAAAGCGTGATAAGGAGGGAAGTAAGCAAGGTCGTCTTCAAGTACACGGAGTGGATAAATTTGTAATT
>JASLHQ010000228.1 GCA_030152265.1 Savagea sp. | reverse complement strand
TCGGTAGCGGTGTGCTCGAATGGTATCATGAGAAAGCACTCGTCCAAGAAGAAGTTCCAGCTGTAAAAGTTCTTGGAATACATGATGAATATGTAGAGCATGGGTCTGTCGATGAATTGTTGAGAGAAGTTCATTTAACGGCAGAGGAAGTTGCTGAAGTAATCATTCAAATGGTGGAAGAAGCATAAGAAATAAAATAGATGAAAAGAAAGCGCGCGATGAGCGTGCTTTCTTTATGTGAAAAACTATACATTCCATGTATAATTATGTATAGTACACGGTAGTTATAAAAAAATAAAAAGTTGAACCATGCTCGCTTTTAACAAAAAAGTGACGTTTGGACAGAATGAACAAGAAATGGAGTGACCATCAATGAATAAAGGCCAACGCCATATTCGCATTCGTGATATTATCGCGAACAATGAAATTGAAACACAAGACCAACTCGTCGCACAATTGAAAGCTTCAGGAGTAGAAGTGACGCAAGCGACGATTTCGCGAGATATTAAGGAGTTACATTTAATTAAAGTCCCTCTTCCAGATGGACGATATAAATATAGCTTGCCAACAGTTCAAAAATACAATACGGAAGAAAAGCTAAGCCGCATGCTCGGAGATGCCTTTATTAGTATTGACAGCGCAAGTCACTTTATCATTTTAAAAACATTACCAGGGAACGCACAAGCTGTCGGATCACTCGTTGACAATCTCGGATGGGATGAACAACTGCTCGGAACAATTTGTGGCGATGACACATGTTTACTCATTTGCCGTGATGCAGATGAAACGGAAAACGTGAAAAATCAAATTTTAGCATTATTGTAAAGATAGAAAAGAGGTTGAAGGATGTTAGCAGAATTATCGATTCGAAACTTTGCGATTATCGAACAATTGACGGTTTCATTCAATGGTGGCTTAACGGTGTTGACAGGAGAAACGGGTGCTGGGAAGTCGATCATTATTGACGCTGTTCAATTGTTAGCGGGGGGGCGTGCTTCCACACACTTTATCCGCTTCGGAGCAGAAAGAGCCGAAATCGAAGGATTGTTTTACATTCCTCCTCATGAACAGCTAAAAGAATTGCTACAAACGTTCGGAATCGATGCGGAAGATGAACTCATTATTCGCCGCGAATTAAATCGCAACGGAAAAACGACGACGCGCATCAATGGTAAACTCGTCACAATCGCTATTTTACGAGAAGTGACGAGCTTCCTCATCGACATTCACGGACAACATGAAAACCAAGAGCTCATGCAAGAAAAATATCATATCGTTTTACTCGATCAATTTGCAGGAGAATCTTTTCACGATGCGTTAGCGCATTACAGCACGACTTATGAGCGGTACGTCAAATTGAAACAGACGATTGCTCGAGCAATTGAAGATGAACAACTCATCGCACAACATATCGACTTGTACTCGTTCCAGTTGAAAGAAATAGACGAAGCGGAGTTGCAAGTGGACGAAGATATCGAACTGGAAAACGAAAAAATGAAGCTCGACCATTACAATCGTCTATACGAACGTTTAAATTTAGCGTACGAAGCGTTGAATGGAGAATCGAAAGGACTCGATTATGTCGGTTCTGCGATGAGCGATTTAGAAGATGCGACGACGGTTGATACGGAGTTACAACCACTATGCGAAACAGTGTCCTCGAGCTTTTACAGTTTGCAAGATGCCGTCCATTCTTTACGTCAACGCATCGATGAAATGGAATACGATCCTGCACGTGTCGAATATGTGGAAAGTCGACTCGCTTTAATCGCTAATTTAAAAAGAAAATATGGGCAAACTGTTGAAGAAATTCTTCTATATCGTGAAACGACAGAAGAGAAGTTAAATGAATTGCTCCATCGTGACGAGGTTGCGCTCGCTCAACAAGAGATGTTAGAGCAACTTGAAGCGGATTTACAAATCGAGGCGGAAGAGCTATCAATCAAACGTAAAAAAGTAGCAAAAAAATTAGAAAAAGCAATCATTGAACAATTGTCTGACTTACACATGGCAAAAGCGAATTTTGTCGTATCGATAGAAAGAAAAGAGCATCAAGCATTCGACCAATACGGATATGATGACGTGCAGTTTTTAATTTCTACGAACGTTGGAGAACCATTGCAACCGTTAATTAAAGTGGCATCAGGTGGAGAGATTTCCCGCATGATGTTAGCGTTGAAAACAGTATTTTCTAAACATCGTGGCATTACATCTATTATTTTTGATGAAGTAGACACAGGTGTAAGTGGACGTGTCGCGCAATCGATCGCTGAAAAAATTGCGATGATTGGGGCTCATTCACAAGTGCTTTGTATTTCACATTTACCGCAAGTTGCAGCGATGGCAGACTATCATTACTTTATCGCTAAACATGTGACAGGAGATCGGACGACGACGACGATTACACCACTTGCGGAAGCTGAGCGTACAGAAGAGCTATCTCGCATGCTATCAGGTGCAGAAATTACCCCACTCTCGTTAAAAGCAGCGAATGAACTTTTACAATTAGCAGAGAGACGAAAGTCACAAATTGCAAATAAACAATGAAATTCAATATAAAATGATTGAAAAGTAGTATTGTTTGATAAGTTCGTGAACTGAGATAATAAAAGCAAGAGATGGAAATAGAGAAATTACGTCAATGGCACTACGAGCAATAATGATTATTTTTAAATATAGTCTATTATAAAGGAGGGCTTGATATGCTAGAGCAAAACGAATACTTTGACTTATTTGTAAAAGACAGAAAAGTCATTTTACATTTAAAGAAAACTGGCTATTCTATGAAAGAATTGGATTTGCTCGTTCAACGACATCCTCGGATTGAAGTTGGCTCATTTATGGCGCTTAGACAAGCGTTAACAGTTGTCGGTCAAAATCATGAAATTGGAAAATATGTTCCGACGTATCAAATTATCGTATCTCAAGACAAGATGAAAGCGGAATTGTACATCAATTTAACACAAGAAGACTTCGATGAAGACAAGGAAAAGTATATCGCTGAAATTAAAGAAACGATTGAGAAATCGAATGTTACACATGGCATTCAAGAAATTCCCGAAGATGTGCAAGTGAAAGAGCCGTTAATTATTGCGAAAGGGCAGGAACCTGTTCGAGGTGCAAATGCTGTCGTGCGCTATATACCTAAACCAGAGCGCCGTCCCGTCATCCGAGAAGATGGTTCAGCAGACTTGTATGAAATGAACTTCGTCACACCGATTGAACAAGGTGGCTGGTTAGGTGAAAAAGAGAAGGCAAAGCAAGGGATACCTGGGTTTAACGTATATGGCGAACCAATCGCAGCGAAGAGTGGTGAAGATGTTGCGCTCTACTATGATAAAAAGACGGTAGAAGAAGTAGAAGAAGGCGACAAAATCGTTTTACGCGCTATCCATGGTGGTGCTTTACAATGGAAAAATGGTGTCGTCTCTGTCGATAAACAACTCGTCGTTCAAGGGGATGTCGGTCCTGAAACAGGCTCTTTAAAATTTGACGGTTCAATCGTCATTCGTGGCACGGTGCTCGCAAGTTACTCTGTCGTCGCAACAGGAGATATTTCCATTGAAGGACGAGACAGTGTATCTAATGCGAAAGAGATTCGTTCGACACAGGGATCTATATATATTAAAGGTGGCGTCTTCGGTGCGAATCGGACGATTATTGAAGCAGCAGAAGCACTTTACATTAAGCATTCGAACAACGGAAAATTAAAAGCGAAAGAAGTACATATCGGTTCGTATTTGCTCGGTTCTACAGTAGAGGCTGAAAAAGTATTTATCGATCGCAATAAAGGGAAAGTGATTGGAGGCCATGTCCGTGCTCGTGAATATATAGAAACGGCTTTTGCGGGAAATGTACATGAGCGCGCGACACATTTAGAAGTGTATGGTATACCGAAAGATAAGTTACGTCGAGAGTCACAAAAGATGGCGGAGCAATTGAGCGAGGAACAAAAAGCGTATAAACGTTTAGAAGAACAATTGTTGAAAGTGAAGCCACATGCATCTCGTTTAATCGGTCAACAGTTAGAAGCATTTGAAAAGTTAGAACAAGAAGTGCAGAAAAAAGTACGAATTATATCTCAATTAGAACGTTCGATTTACAACAATTTACAAAAGATGAAAATTCGTTTAAAACCGAGAATTGAAGTCGTCAGGGAAGCCCATCCTGGTGTCATTATTCAAATTGAAGAAAAATCATCCACGATCCATTCGCCAACACAAGGTGTTTTTGAAATTGTGGGGGATAAACTCAATGTGTAATCTCGAAATTTATGGGCATCGTGGCGCAAGTGGATCTGCTTTTGAAAATACGATTAGTGCGTTTCAACGAGCGGTTGCTGAAGGAGCGGATGGCATCGAAATCGATGTACAGCTGACGAAAGATAGTGTGCCTGTCGTCATTCATGACCGCAATTTAAGTCGAGTTGCGAGCCGTGATCGTTTCGTTGATGAGATGAACTTTAAATCGTTAACACGTGTTAAATTAGGTTCATTGTGGCAACGTCGTTTGAAAAACTTGTATATTCCAACACTTAAAGAAGTCGTGCACTTTTGCGAAGTGCATCAATTGAAGTTAAATGTTGAATTGAAAGAGACTGTGGCAGAACGTCCTGAACAAATTAAACAAATGATTGAATTTGTCGAACCGATCGCATCGTTAACACATATTTCATCTTTTCATTACGAAGTGATTGAAGAAGTGAAACGTCAAAATCCATCGATTGAAACGGCCTATTTATTAAAGAAGAAGCAAGTGAAACAAATGAATTGGTCGTCATATGAGGCCGCAGATGTATTCCATTTTCATCATAAGTATTGGAATGAAAGTATCGCTTCTTATGTCGCGAAAGAACGTTATCAAATTCGGTTATATGGAATCGAAGGGACGGAAAAGCTTTTAAACAATCCACCATCGAACATTATAGGTTGGATTACAGATTATCCACAACGGGTAAAAGAAGCATAAAAAAACTGTTTTAAACGTCGATTCGTCATCGAACGTTTAAAACAGTTTTTAATCGTCTTTCTTTTGTTCTGCTTCGGGAGGTAATTGAAAGCGCTCTTGAACGCGTCCTTTTCGTTGGTCGCGACGCAATAAAAATCCTCCGAAAAATCCAACACCGAGCACCATTAACATGAACCCGAAGATGAATTGGAACGTCATGTTCGTCATAAAGGCAACAGGGATGCCGAATAACGAGTCGCGCATCATTTTAATTCCGTAAGCTGCGGCAATGCCAGGAATAAGTAATACGATGACCGCTAAAAGTCTTGCCATACTTGAAACAACTCCTTATCTGTTAAGTTAATTTTACGTGGTTCATTTAAATTGTCAAGCAAGTTTCACCGGTCACAATGTGTTGAATTTTTAGAAAAATTAGTTTTTATTTCGAAAAAGCATGGAAACTGTCGCCATAATGTTGTAAATTATAAGAATAGGAAAAGGAGTGACTGTACAATGGATTTATTTAAAACGATGGAAGAACAAGATGTGGAACAAGTAGTATTTTGTCAAGATAAGGCGTCGGGATTGAAAGCGATCATCGTCATCGATGACACGACACTCGGCCCAGCACTTGGTGGAACGCGTATGTGGCCTTACAATTCTGAAGAGGAAGCTTTGGAAGATGCGGTGCGTCTCGCAAAAGGGATGACGTACAAAAACGCAGCAGCAGGCTTAAACTTAGGTGGTGGGAAAGCCGTCATTATCGGAGATCCGAAAAAAGACAAAACAGAAGCGATGTTCCGCGCATTCGGTCGTTACGTAGAAGGATTGAACGGTCGCTACATTACAGCAGAAGATGTGGGAACGACAGAACAAGATATGGATTACATTTATTTAGAGACGGACTACGTGACAGGTACATCGACAGTCGATGGCACTTCAGGTAACCCGTCACCGGTCACAGCATTCGGTGTGTACCGTGGCATTAAAGCGACAGCGAATGAAGCGTTCGGCACGCCATCCCTCAAAGGCAAAACGATCGCCGTTCAAGGGGTTGGACAAGTCGCTTATCGCTTGTGTGAACATTTGCATGAAGAAGGCGCAAAACTCATCGTTACAGATATCGATCAAGAAGCGGTTCAACGCGCGGTAGATAATTTCGGAGCAACAGCGGTCGGCCCGGATGAAATTTATGATGTGGAAGCGGACATTTTCGCACCTTGCGCACTCGGTGCTGTCATCAATGATGATACGCTTGGACGTTTGAAAGTGAAAGCTGTCGCGGGCAGTGCGAACAACCAATTAGCAGAACCACGTCACGGTCACGCTTTACGCGAAAAAGGCATCGTTTATGCACCGGACTACGTCATTAACTCAGGTGGTGTCATTAACGTAGCGGATGAGATGATCGGATACAATCGTGAACGTGCACTTAATAAAGTGAATCACATTTACGACGTATTGGAAGAGATTTTCGAAATTTCTCGTACACACAACATCCCGTCTCATTTGGCAGCGAACCAACTTGCGGAAAATCGCATTCAACTCATTCGCGATTCACGCACACACTTTTTACCATCGAACAAATCAGTAATCGATTTATTGAAAAAGAAATAATAGAAAGTGTCATACATCTTTAAAAAGCGTTTATTTTTCAAAAAACATGAAAAATAAACGCTTTTTGTTCTTTCTATCGCTCTATTCTTGCAACGAAAATGGAATATGGTTAAAATGAAAGGGAACGATTAGAATAGGACTGTCTAATTTAATAAGCATGATTGTTTAGCATGCGATAGATGAGGAAGGGGATTTACAAATGACAATGGATTTTAATATGTATGTTCAAGATATCGTCAATCAAGCGCGACAAGAGATGGAAGCTGCAGGATATGAGCAGTTGCAAACACCTGAAGAGGTAGATGCAGCGTTCAAACGTCCAGGCACGACGCTCGTAATGATTAACTCAGTATGTGGTTGCGCAGGAGGAATCGCTCGTCCGGCAGCGACACATGCGATTCACCACGATAACCGTCCGACACATTTAACGACAGTATTCGCAGGACAAGATAAAGAAGCAACGGCATATGCACGTATGCTCTTCGGTGAAGATCACTTACCATCATCGCCTTCATTCGTCTTATTAAAAGACGGAGAAGTAGTTGGAGAAGTAGGTCGCCATGAAATTGAAGGACATGACCCAATGTCTGTCGTAGCGAATTTACAATCACAATTTATGGAGTTTTGTGAAGAAGTATAAAGGGTGACAAAAAAAGCGAAGAGCTCGAACACTCTTCGCTTTTTTCCATTATAAAATTGCACTGACGCCAAAGACGATTGTTGAAGCGAGCATGATGATGATCATCGCCATGACGATAAACTTTTGAATTTTTTTATTACTCATTTTTTATTAAACCCCTCATCGCATTATAATATCTCTATTTTAACAGAAAATATAAAAACCTCAATCACCAATGGAAAGAAGGAAAACAAAATGACAACACGTGTAGTGAAAAACTTTATGGAATTAGTACAAATCGACTCAGAGACGAAAGATGAACGCGCCATTGCGGATCATTTAATCGCAGAGTTTCAAAAGCGTGGCTATGACGTCGTAGAAGATGACTCAGCGGTGCGCTCTGGTCACGGAGCGGGCAATTTAATCGTGACGATTCCGGGAACAGTAGACGGAGATTACATATACTTTACATGCCATATGGATACGGTGACACCAGGAATCGGCATTCAACCTGTGTTAAAAGAAGATGGCTATATTTATTCAGACGGTACAACGATTTTGGGAGCGGACGATAAAGCGGGAATTGCAGCGATCTTCGAAATGTTAGATACGTTAAAAGAACAACGTATCGCGCACGGTCCGATGCAAATTATCATTACAGCAGGAGAAGAGAGT
This sequence comes from Savagea sp., assembly GCA_030152265.1. GTDB lineage: Bacteria > Bacillota > Bacilli > Bacillales_A > Planococcaceae > Savagea. The sequence continues at coordinate 17,569 of JASLHQ010000228.1, read as the reverse complement.
GGACTTCAAGGAGCGAAGGCGATGGATCCTAAGCTGTTACAAGCAAAATATGGCTATGCGGTAGATAGCACAGAAAAAGTCGGTGGAATCGTCGTCGCAGCTCCTTATCAAGTGAAGATGAATGTGACGATTGAAGGGAAAACAGCACATGCAGGAGTCGCACCAGAAAAAGGCTTGTCGGCGATTCAAGTCGCGGCTAAAGCGATTGCAGAAATGAAGCTCGGTCGCATCGATGAAGAGACAACAGCGAATATCGGAAGCTTCCACGGTGGAAAAGCGACAAATATCGTCTGCGATGAAGTGATCATCGTAGCTGAAGCACGCTCGATTCGAGAAGATAAAGTGAATGCACAAGTGAAACATATGGTCGAAACATTCGAACGTGTCGCAGAAAAGTTGGGAGGCGGTGCAGTCGTCGACGTTCAAAAAATGTACCCAGGATTTTCCTTTACAGAAGAGGATGACGTCGTACAAGTTGCGATGCGTGCCATTGAAAAAATTGGACGCAAGCCTGAAATTATGGCGAGCGGCGGCGGTAGCGATGGTAATATTTTCAACGGAATGGGTGTACCGACTGTTACGTTATCGGTCGGCTATGAAGAAATTCATACAGTGAACGAACGTATGCCTGTTGAAGAGTTAGAGAAGCTTCATGAATTATTAACTGAAATCGTTAAGGGAGCAGTACATGTATGAACGCATTGACATTCCGTACGAACGGGCAACGATTTGCTTGTAATATTGAAAAAGTACAGTCTATCGAAAATAACTTGCGTGTATCATTCGTACCGAAAATGCCAGACTATGTTGACGGTTTCGTGAAACAACAAGGCGAAGTCATTCCAGTATTAGACCTCGGTTATTTGTTGTATGACCGTACGACGAGCCGTAAAGATGGCGAGGCGTACATCATTTATCAAGCGGAAGCGTTGACGATCGCGTTTTTCGTAGAACATGCGGACCAAATTGTTCAAATGGAAGATGATCAACTCGCTGAAAAAAGTTTACAAACGTATTCACAAGTTCCGTATTTCCGAGCGATTTATGATTTGGAAGATGAACTCGTTACGATTATCGATTTCGATATTTTAGTGAATTCGACAGAAGGTATGGAAGATGTCATTGAATTTGCGCAAGATGAGATGAATGAAATGAAGTGATGGTAGTGGCAAAGGTTCGTGTCATTTTACATGTCGATATGAACAGTTTCTTTGCATCGGTAGAACAGGCTGAAAACCCGAAATTAAAAGGCAAACCGATCGCGGTTGCTGGAAATCCGAGAGAGCGTCGTGGCGTTGTCGTGACGTGCTCGTATGAAGCGAGGGCGCTCGGTGTGTATACGACGATGAATGTCGGAGAAGCGAGACGACTCGCCCCCGAACTCATCGTCATTCAAACACGCCACGCGTTGTATCGTCAATATTCCGAGAAAATATTTGAGTTATTGAGACAGTTCACCCCGCTCGTCGAACCGGTATCGATCGACGAAGCGTATATGGATATTACGGATATCGGAGGTTTGACACATGCGGTTGAAATCGCAGAAAGTATTCAGAGACGGTTGCTCGAGGAACTCGACTTACCGTGTTCTATCGGAATTGCTCCGAATAAATTTTTAGCGAAAACAGCATCAGACTTAAAAAAACCACTCGGCATCTCGATTTTGAGAAAGCGAGATGTACCGAAAGTACTTTGGCCACTCCCAGTCATTGAAATGTACGGGGTCGGTGAAAGTACGGAACAAAAATTACACACACTTGACATTCAAACGATCGGTGATTTAGCGCAAGCTTCTTTACCACTCGTCAAAGGAAATTTAGGGAAGCATGGTGAGCGATTGCATGCCCGAGCGAATGGGGAAGATTCGAGGATAGTGGATCCAGAGGCAGCGGAAGATCGTAAAAGTGTCGGCTCCTCCACGACACTTCCCGCAGATGAAACGGATTCAAACGAGTTGTATCGCACGCTCGGAAAATTGAGTGAAAAAGTGTCACGTCGCTTAAAAGAACTACAAAAAGTCGGCTACACATTAACCGTTCAAATTAAATATGCGAATTGGAAACAACAATCGCGCAGTCGTACGTATTCCGTTCCTCTAGTAGAAAGCGATGATTTGACACAAAAATCGGATCAATTGTTACAACAACTTTGGAACGGCCAACCCGTTCGCCTGCTCGGTGTGACGGTGAGTGAACTAGTCGAACAAAATGAAATTGTCGAGCAATTAACATTCGATACGTATGAACGTTATGAAAAAGAAAATGAAACGTTGCGAGTATTGCATCAACTGCAACAAAAATTTGGACGAGATGTTATTTCGAAAGGAAAGAAGGAGAGTTAATGGACGTCACATTTCTTGGAACGGGGGCAGGAATGCCATCGAAGACGCGCAATACGTCAAGCATCATTTTAAACTTGCGCAATGAAGGGGAAGATTATTGGATGTTTGATTGTGGGGAAGCGACACAACATCGACTGCTTCACACGTCAATTAAGCCGTCCAAAATTAATCGCATCTTCATTACCCATTTGCACGGCGATCATATTTTCGGGCTTCCTGGTTTCCTCAGTTCCCGCTCCTTCTTAGGAGGAGAAACTCCTTTGACGATTTATGGTCCGCCTGGATTAGAAGCGTGGCTTACGATGACGATGCAGACGACGAAAACTCACATCCCTTATCCGATTCATTACAAAATTGTAGAGGATGGGCAAGTGATCGAATTACCGAAATTTCGCATACGTGTTCGAAAATTAGCTCACGTCATTGACAGTTACGGTTATCGCATCGAAGAAAAGGAACGCCCAGGTACGCTATTAATTGAAGAAGCGTTAAAAAGAGGTGTTCCGAAAGGGCCATTACTTAGTAAATTAAAAAACGGGCGAGATGTTGAACTTGCAGATGGTACGCTCGTTCGGAGTGTAGACGTCACGACAGAAAAGCAAAAAGGAAGAGTCGTCACCATTTTAGGAGATACCGCTTATACGAAGGCTTCAATTGACCTTGCGCACGAAGCGGATTTGCTCATTCACGAGGCGACTTTTGATGATGCGACAGCAACGATCGCGAAGCAGTACGGGCATGCGACGATACGCGAAGCAGCACTAGTAGCGCATGAAGCGAATGTAAAGCAACTCGTCGTCACGCACATTAGCGCACGTTTTTTGAAACATGATTTACCTGCATTTTTAGCACAAGGGAAAACACAATTTCAAACGATTTCGATTGCGGAAGATTTTATGACGGTGGACATTCCGTTACAGACAAACAACACGACAACGTAATTGTCGTGTTGTTTTGTCCTTATGCTTTTCCGAGTTCAATGGAACGCTGTTTTGCGGCTTGAACACAAGCGTGAATCGTTTCCGCAAATTGATGTTCGCGCAATGCGTCGAGGCCTGCTGCTGTCGTACCGTTCGGACTCGTGACACGTTCGCGCAAAGTAGCGGGCTCTTCTCGCGTCTCATCGAGCATTAAGGCCGCTCCTTTAATCGTTTGGATAGCGAGCTCGCGCGCCGTTTTCGGGTCCAACCCTTCTTGAATGGCTGCCGCTTCTAAAGCTTCTACGAAGAAATAGACGTAAGCGGGACCGCTTCCTGAAAGTCCTGTCACGGTATGTAATTGTTCTTCATCTACTTCTTGAACGATACCGATTGCTTCGACGAGTGACGTCACCCAGCGCTTCGCTTCATCCGTCACTTTCGTATTCCAAGCGACCCCGCTTGCGGATTCGCCAATTGTAGCAGACGTATTCGGCATGACGCGCGCAATTGCTTGATTCGGGAATGTCGCTTCGAAAGTAGCGAGCGGTGTTCCAGCGAGTACAGAGACGATTACTGTATTCGTGAGGGAAGCGTATTTTGGCAACACTTCAGCAATTTGATTCGGTTTTGTAGCGAAAACGAGGACGTCGACATCTTTAATGTTTTCCACGTCACGGAACGGGGTCACACCGTATTGTTCGTGAAGGCGTGCGAGACGTTCTTCATTGGAGTGATTCGTTACATAAATAGCGTTCGCAGGGAGTACTTCATTTTTCACAATACCTGCAATGATCGCCTCGGCCATGGAACCTGCACCGATAAAAGCAATTTTTTTCATTTCAAACATCCTTTCATAAAAAACAATCTTTTTTTTCAGTTTACCATAGGAAAGACCGACAGTTGAAATTGTAATGAAAATCGTGTGTAATAGAAGAATATAAAAGTAAAGGAGGAATGCCAATGAGTGAAAGGATTACGTCGATTTCGATTGATACCCCATTCCAAGTCGGTCCTATTCATAGTTTTTTGCTTCACGGTGAAGTATTGTCATTAATTGATGCGGCGCCTCGAACAGAAGTCGCGCGCGCACAAATTATTGAACAACTCGCTGCTCAACAAATTGAACTAGAGCAAATCGAACAGCTCATTTTAACGCATCACCATCCAGACCATGCGGGGTGGACGGATTTATTTCCGAACGCTGTCGTCATCGGCCATCGTTACACAGGAGAATGGATGGCGCGCAGTGAATCTTTCTTTAACTGGCATTATCCTTTTTTTATGCGAACTTTACTAGCATTCGGTGTACCTGAGCATTTATTGTATTGGAGAAAAGGAGTAGAAGGAGCCTTTCAATATATGGCGCATCGCTCGATGGATCAGTTTTTACAAGAAGGAGATCATTTACCTCATCACCCCGATTGGATCGTATATGAAACGCTCGGACATGCGCAAAGTCATTTCATTTTCGTCCATGAAGAGACAAGAGAATGTTTTGGTGGCGATATGTTATTATCGGGAACATTGCCGAATCCGTTACTAGAAGCGCCTTTAGAAATTGGTGCAGAACGTCCGAAATCACTCGTTCAGTATCGTGACTCTTTAATAAAAATGCGTGAACTTGAACTAAGTCGCGTCTATGCTGCACACGATGAAATGATTATCGACAATCCGAATGAATTGATCGACATGCGTCTTGCGCAAATTGAACGTCGCTTGGAACGCTTATTGAAGCACGTAACAGCGCAACCGAAAACGGTATTTCAACTGACACAAGAAATGTATCCGACGAAATATGACAAAATATTAGGGCTCACATTATCTCAAGTGATCGGTCAGCTCGATCTTCTCGTATTGCGAGGCGACGTGATTGAACATTTAAACGCTTATGGAGTGTATGAATATGTTAGAGCGTAAACGTGTCATCATTATCGGTGGGACGAGTGGGGTCGGTTACGCGGTGGCGGAACGGTTGCGCAATCAATGTCAATTGCTCGTACTCGGTCGCAATGCGTCACGCCTTTCCGAAATGAAACAACTTGGCTATAACGTCGCTTCTTTCGACGGCTTAAAGGATGATTGGCGGGAAGAATGGCAAGCGGATGTCGTCATTTTTAGCGCAGGATGTGGATTTTTTGAAGAAGCGATCGAGGTGACGGACGCTCAAATTGAGCAAATGTGCCGCACGAATATTGAAATGCCGATGAAATTAACGTCGCGTATCGCACGTCACATGATCGCACAAGGTGGTGGGCAGCTTCTTTATATCGGCAGTCAAGCAGGGAAGGTCGCGACACCGAAAGCGAGCGTCTATGCCGCGACGAAACACGCGCTCATCGGCTATACGAACGCACTCCGAATGGAACTCGCTCCTCATAATGTGAAAGTGAGCGTCGTACATCCGGGACCGATCGACACACCGTTCATCGATTTAGCCGATGAATCCGGAAGCTATAAACAGTCGCTCGGAAGATGGCTTTTAACGCCTGAACGAGTGGCGGACGCAGTCGTTCACATTATGGATACGAAAAAAAGAGAAACGAATGTCCCGAAACTGATGTTTTGGTCGAGCAAATTGTACAATTTAATGCCGAGTGTCGTAGAAACCCTCGGCCGTTCATTTTTCAATAAAAAATAAAAGGAGTTATTTATGTCTAATTACTACACGAAACCGTATAAAAAAAGAAATTACAAACCGTTCATTTGGATCGTCTCCATTATTTTAATCGGAGCGATCGCGGTGTTATCACGCTTACCAGGAGTGGAAAATTTCGATGCGTTCGATATTACGATCCTTCCTCTTATGAACGCCATTTTCAACAGCTTTACGTTCATCTTTTTAGTGCTCGCGCTCATCATGATTAAAAAAGGAAATGTCGACGGGCATATGAAAATGATTTATGCAGCGCTTACGACGACGACATTTTTCTTAGTGACGTATGTGACGTTTCACTTTTTAGCACCGTCTACACCGTACGGAGGAGAGGGAATTTTACGCCCGATTTACTTCTTCGTTCTCATTACACATATCGTGCTCGCAGCAGGTATCGTACCACTCGTGCTCATATCGGTAACGCGCGCATGGAATCGCAATGTCGAACTGCACCGTAAAATCGCGCGCATTACGATGCCTTTATGGTTATACGTCGCCTTTACAGGTGTGCTCGTCTACATTTTAATCCGCCCTTACTATTAATGAGCAAATAAATTGTTCTCCTGAAAATCACATGTTACTATACCTATAAGGGTATAGAAAGAGGAGGAACAACAATGGATAAAATTGATTTACTCGTTACATTAACAGCACATGAGCGCGACAGCAACAACGTTACGATTGCATTTACAATGGGATGGAAAGCGGCTCAAAAAGGATTAAAAACAGAACTTCTTTTATTATCAGATGCGGTTCACTTAGCTTCAAAAGGCTACGCAGAAACGATCGACATCGGTTCGCCATTTAAACCAGTCGGCGAATTACTTCCACTCTTCTTAGAAGCAGGTGCGAAAATTAAAGTATGTTCAAACTGCATGGAGCACAACGGTGTGAAGGCAGAAGACTTAATTCCAGAAGCTGAAATCGTCACAGCAGACTATGTTGTAGATGCGATCATGGCAGCAGAAAAATCATTACAATTAAATTAATGGATAACAGCTCGCTCCGCTTATAGGACGGGCTGTTATTTTTTACGGAAGAAAAACGTTGTACACATTTAAAACGTGTAGAATACTCGCCTTCTCATTTGAAATTGACAAATGAAAAAATACATACTATATTGCATGTAGAGTGAACCGGCAAATTCACATTTAGAGGAGAATGAACATGAAGACGAAAGTATTCGGTCAACATGAAGAAGGCACATTGCGCCAATTCCAAAACTGTTTACAAACAGGACAAGTGGGAGGTGGCGTGCTCTGTGCAGACGGGCATTACGGTTATAGTCAACCAGTCGGTGGCGTCATTGCGTATGAAGAGCAAGTTGCACCATCTGGCGTAGGGTATGATATCGCTTGCGGAAACAAAGCGGTCCGTACGAATTTGAAGTATGAAGATATTCGAGAAGACTTACCGAACATTATGGATGCAGTCGCATCGCGTATTTCATTTGGAATCGGTCGCAAAAATAAAGAGCGTGTTGATCACGCTTTATTTGAAGATGACGGTTGGTACGTCTATCGCCAATTCGGTCAACAAGAACATGATATTTTAAAGAAACTCGCCTATGAACAGCTCGGAACGGTAGGAGCGGGCAATCATTTCGTCGATCTTTTCGTGGAAGAAGCAACAGGTGACGTTTGGGTTGCGAACCACTTCGGTAGCCGAGGGTTCGGGCATAAGACAGCGAGTGGCTTTTTGAATATTGCGGCAGGTCGTCAATTTTTAGACCGTGCTCCTGGAGAGTCGATGGAACAACTACCGACACTGTTAAACTTAAAGGAAGAGCTCGGTCAGTTGTATATGGAAGCGATGCGTCTTGCCGGAGTTTATGCGTACGCTGGGCGTGACGTTGTGATGGATGAAGTGCTCGATATTTTAGGAGCGGAAACGACATTTGAAGTGCATAACCACCATAACTACGCTTGGAAAGAGCAACATGATGGTCGTGAATACGTCGTCGTGCGAAAAGGGGCAACCCCTTCAGCGCCAGGACAGCTCGGCTTTATCGGAGGAAGTATGGGGGATCAATCGGTCATCGTTCGCGGAAAAGATAATGAAGCGAATCGTGAAGCTTGGTATAGCACGGTGCATGGAGCAGGTCGTATCATGAGTCGAACGGAAGCGGCAGGCAAGATGAACTGGAAGACGAAAAAACGCCGTGGCGGCAAAGTGACAGAACGTATGATGCAAGATGCGATTCGAGAAGCAGGTGTTGAATTACGCGGAGGCGGAACGGATGAAAGTCCTTTCGTATATCGTAAATTAGCCTCTGTTTTAGAAGAACATAAAGAAACGATTGACGTGTTACACACATTGCGCCCGATCGGTGTCGCGATGGCAGGGGCGAATGAATTCGATCCGTATAAAGACTAAATGATAGACCACTTCCTACATTTGAGGAAGTGGTTTTTATGAGTATAAAGATGCATCATTCATCGTTAAATGTTAATGTTATAAAGTAGATGAACAATTATAGTAAAAATGAATCGAAAGAGTAGAAATGAGGAGAATTCGTTGAAAGCCATTAATTTAAAATCGATTATTGCGGCGAAACAAAGTTTGCCTACGCCTATGCTTGAACGTTTTCTAGATTCTTTCGGAATTGAAATAAAAACGCATGAATTAGAAGATTTACAGTTACTCGTCGATGCGATTTATGAACACGGAACGATTTTCCCGCTTCACAATTTTTTTGTCGGTTATCGGATTGAGCAAATTAGTAAAGAATTTGATTTATTGCGTGTTTGCGACCAGCTCGTCGTCGACATTGAATTAAAACGTCAACAAACGGGAGAGCGTATGGCAAAGCAGTTGCGTCAAAATCGCTATTATTTAAACAGTTTAAATCGCGAAGTCCATCTCTTTACATTCGTCAGTTCAGAAAGAAAATTGTATACATTGAAAGATGATCGATTTGAAGAAACTTCATTAAAAGTATTGCTTGATGTATTGGCGAGACAAGAGAAGTTGTTAGAAGCGGATGTCGGCCAATTATTTACACCGACACAGTACCTCGTCTCTCCATTTAATCAAATCGGTCCTTTTTTAAATTCACAATACTTTTTAACGTCGCAACAACAAGAATTTAAAAATACGATTTTACATTTATTGCATACGAAGCCGGACAATCAAATTTTAGCAATTGAAGGGGAAGCAGGAACGGGAAAAACATTGCTAACGTACGATATTGCGAAACATTTCCATTATCAGCAACAACCTGTGACGATTATCCATTGTGGTTTATTGAATGAAGGCCATCTCCGATTGAAACAAGAAGGTTTTGATATTCGAACAGCTCACGTCTTAGATCATCATTTACCGAAATCATCGTTAATTGTTGTGGATGAAGCGCAACGTATGCATCCGAATCACATTGAAAAATTGCTTACCTATAGTTATCAAAACGGTGTTCATTTATTATTTTCTTACGATCCGCGTCAATATATCGGTCGAGAAGAAGCGAAATACCGCAATGAAGAAACATTTCAACGCGTGACGACTGCGGAGCGCCCCTTCAGATTGACTGGACGCATACGTTCAAATAAAGAAATTATTTCATTTACGAAAAAGTTGTTCGACCGTCGTCGTCCGGATCAACTCCGTCCGTATGAAAATATTCATTTTCAATATTTTACGAATTTGCAGGATGCGAAACAATTCGTTCAATTAAAGGCTCGTCGTGGTTGGAAGTTCATCGATTATACTGTCCCACCGATGAACGGGGATTTGATTCGAGAAATGTCGCTCAATTATGAACGAAATTCCCTTCAAGTGATTGGGCAAGAGTTTGATAAAGTGATCGTCATCATTGGGGAAGCAGTCACGTACAATGAAGAAGGGCGTCTCGTTGATCGGACGCCGAACGATTATTTAGCGGCACATATGATTCACCAAAATATGACGCGTGCGCGCGAGCAACTGTATGTCGTCATTTTAAACAATTTAGAAGTGCTCGAAACGTGTTTGCACGTACTTCCACTGAAAGAAGATTATACGTAAAAGCAGAGAATCCTCATTAAAGAAGATTCTCTGCTTTTTAAAATCGTTTCACATCGACTTTTAAAACGAAATCGATAAAGGCACGAACGACATTTAATGTGAGTGCATCTGACCCGTAGTAGAGCCATGTCGGACGCGTCAACAATTCACCTTCTTTCGTAATGAGTGGGTTGATGACGAGGTCTGGATTTCTTTGGACGACGAGTTCGGTGACGATGCCGTATCCGAGTTTATTGACGATCATCTCTTTACATGTCTCAACTTGGTTGACGTAAATGTTCGTGAACGGTTCTTGTTTATATTTCGTATACCACCATTGATCGACCGTTTGTTTCATCGTTTGATCCGTATGGTATTCGATGCGCGGCAGTTTCGGTAAGTCAACCCAATCGAAATCCCAAGGAGAAGCGACGACGATCGACTCTTGATAAAGTAATTGTTTCCCTTCTTGCCATGGATAGTCTCCTTTAATGATGACGACGTGCACGTCATGATTGAGCAGCTTGCGATACATTTCGCTGCTCCAACCTGTAATGACGTGACATTCGACGTTCGGATGCTCGCGTTGGAAAAGGCGGAGTAGCTTTGGCATTTTGTTTAAAGCGAAGAAGTTGGAGACACCTACGCGCAATGTGCCTGCGACAGCCCCTTGTAAATTGTCGAGCTGTTCGCGCATTTTTTCATGTTCGCGTTGCATATTTTGTGCAAATTTTGCTAACATGACGCCTTCTGGAGTGAACGTAATGCCACGACGCTTGCGTAAAACGATCGGAATATCGTATTTTTTCTCTAAATTATGTAAGCGTGACGATAATGTAGATTGTGACACATACAGCTGATTTGCTGCATGAGTGATGTTTTTCGTGTTATATAACGTAACGAGTAGTTCAATATCTTGCCAGTTCATGGTGATTCCTCCTTAGCAATCGATTTTTTCGATGGCTAGTATTCAAAAATGCCTAGTTCACAAATGACTCCACATCCTTTAAAGTAAAGATAAGACGTCAAGCCAAAAATGTAAAGGCTTACACGCTTATAATTTATTGGGGAGGGAATTGTTATGGAACAGTTTAAACCAGGTTTAGAAGGGGTCGTCGTTAGTGAGACGGAAATTTCAGTATTGGACACGGAGGTCGAAAAAATCGTCATCCGTGGGTATGACTTAATCGAGTTAGCGAAAACAAACTCGTATGTAGACATTGTACACTTGTTGTTAGAAGGGGAACTACCAACAGATGAGCAGCGTCAAGAAGTGGAGAAAAAACTACATAAGTATCAGGCACTTCCAACGACAGTGCTCGATATTTTGAAGCTCCAAAACGGTCGTTTCCATCCGATGGACGCACAGCGTACAGGAGTATCTGTCCTCGCAGGGTATGATGATGATTTAGAAGATCGCTCACATGCGATGAACATTAAACGTTCTTACATGTTGCTTGCACAATTACCAATTATTACAGCGAACAGCTACCGCATTTTAGTGGATGAACCAACATTGATGCCGAAAGACGATTTATCATACAGTGCAAACTTCTTGTATATGATCACTGGGGAAGTACCGACAGAACAAGAAGTGAAAATCTTCGATAAATCACTTTTACTTTACAGTGAGCACGAAATGCCGAACTCGACATTTACAGCGCGTGTCATCGCATCGACAAACGCAGATTTATACGGTGCATTGACAGGAGCAGTCAGCTCATTGAAAGGAAACTTACACGGTGGAGCGAACGAAGCAGTGATGCATATGTTGAATGAAGTTTCAACACCAGAAGCATTCGAAGAACTCATCCGTGAGAAGTTGAAAAACAAAGAAAAAATTATGGGCTTCGGTCACCGCGTATACATGGACCGTATGGACCCACGTGCTTCAGTAATGAAAGAACACTTGCGTGAGCTTTCAGAGCGAGATGGTGACGATACGTTACTCCGTATGTGTGAAGCGGGCGAGCGCGTCATGAAAGAGGAAAAAGGATTATTCCCGAACCTCGACTACTATGCAGCTCCTGTATATTGGAAGCTTAATATTCCGATTATTTTGTACACGCCGATCTTCTTCGTAGCACGTACAGCAGGACTTACAGCTCACATCATTGAGCAGCATGAGAACAACCGTATTTTCCGTCCACGTGTTAAGTATATCGGACGCGACTACTAATAGAAAATAAATTTTACATGAGAGGAAGAGTTAGATGACTGAATTAACGAATTTAAACGAACGTGTAGAGTATGATGAGATCATCACAGCAATCGCTGATTACGTACTCGACAAGGAGATTGACAGCAAGGAAGCTTTCGAAACGGCACGCTATGTGTTGATGGATAGTATTTCATGTGCTATTTTAGCATTAGAGTACCCAGAATGTACAAAAATGTTAGGCCCACACGTGAAAGGAACAGTCGTACCGAACGGTGTGCGCGTACCAGGAACATCACACGTACTCGATCCAGTGAAAGGTGCATTCGACATCGGTGTTCTTATCCGCTGGTTAGACTACAACGATACGTGGCTCGCAGCAGAGTGGGGTCACCCATCAGATAACTTAGGAAGCATCTTAGCGATTGCTGACTACGTAAGCCAAGTTCGTTTAGCGAACGGTGAAGAGCCAGTAAAAGTGAAAGAAGTTCTTGAAATGTCGATTAAAGCACACGAAATTCAAGGTGTTCTCGCACTTCAGAACAGTTTGAACCGTGTCGGACTTGACCACGTATTCTTCGTTAAAGTAGCATCGACTGCAGTAGCAGCGAAAATGCTCGGTGGAAGCCGTGAAGAAGTATTAAACGCACTTTCAAACGCATGGGTAGACGGCGGAAGCTTACGTACGTACCGTCACGCTCCAAACACAGGATCACGTAAATCGTGGGCTGCTGGAGATGCGACGAGCCGTGCTGTTCAATTAGCACTCATCGCAATGAAAGGTGAAATGGGTTACCCAGGAGCACTTACGACAAAAGGATGGGGCTTCCAAGATGTTCTCTTCAAAGGACAGGAAGTGACACTTGAGCGCGAACTCGGAAGCTACGTCATGGAGAACGTATTATTCAAAGTATCGTTCCCTGCAGAGTTCCACGCACAAACGGCAGCAGAAGCTGGCGTGAAATTACACCCAGAAGTGAAAGATCGTCTAGACGAAATCGAAGAAATTACAATTACGACACATGAATCAGCGATCCGTATTATCGACAAACGTGGACCACTCCACAACCCAGCTGACCGTGACCACTCATTACAATACATCACAGCAATCGCATTGATGAATGGTAACGTAGTAGCGGAAGATTATGAGGATGAAGCAGCAGCGAACCCGATGATCGACCAATTACGTGATAAGATGGTTGTCGTTGAAAATGAACAATATACAAAAGACTACTTAGACCCAGAGAAGCGTTCAATCGCTAACGCGGTACAAGTTAAATTTAAAGATGGTACGACAACGGACAATGTTGCAGTAGAATATCCACTCGGACACCGTTTCCGCCGTCAAGAAGCGTTCCCAGAAATCGTCAAAAAGTTCGAACAAAATATCGCAACACGTTTCGCATCGAAACAAGCGAACGCAATCGAAGAGTTATTGCTTGACGATGAGCGTCTCCAAGATACACCAGTACACGAATTAATGGCATTACTTGCATTTGCATAAGACGTACGAACAGAAAGGAAGATTACGATGACGTGGATTATCCAACAGCCAACGCCACAAGCAGAATTAGCAGAACGCTTCCTTGAACTCGTGAAAGCCCCGGAAATTCTTCAAATTCCGGGTGCTCACGACTCAATGGCAGCGATCGTTGCAAAACGAACAGGATTCGAAGCACTCTACTTATCAGGAGGAGCCTACACTGCGAGCAAAGGGATTCCAGACCTCGGCATGTTAACGTCTACAGAAGTAGCGGACCGTGCACGTGATCTTATCCGTTCAACGAATTTACCAACACTCGTTGATATCGATACAGGTTTCGGTGGCGTATTAAACGTCGCTCGTACAGCAGCAGAAATGGTCGAAGCACGTGTTGCAGCTGTTCAAATTGAAGACCAACAGCTTCCGAAAAAATGTGGTCACTTGAACGGAAAGCAACTCGTAACGACAGAAGAAATGATGCAAAAAATTAGCACGATTAAAGAAGTTGCACCGACATTAGTTATCGTCGCACGTACAGATGCTCGTGCAGTAGAAGATTTAGATAGTGCAATCGATCGTGCAAATAAATACGTAGAAGCAGGAGCGGATATTATTTTCCCAGAAGCGCTTCACGATGAAAAAGAATTCGCAGAGTTTAGTAAGCGTGTTAACGCACCGTTGCTCGCGAACATGACAGAGTTCGGAAAAACACCGTACTATACGGCAGAAGAGTTCAAAAACTTCGGATACGACCTCGTCATTTATCCAGTAACATCATTGCGTGTTGCAGCGAAAGCATATGAGCGTGTATTCAACGCGATTATGGAAGAGGGCACACAGAAGAGTCAATTGGACAATATGCAATCTCGTGCAGAGTTGTATGAAACGATTCAATTGCACGACTTCGAAGCGCTCGATGCAAATATCGCTCAAACGGTTTTACCGGATCAACAAAAAGATTAATTGTACAAACAATCCCATTACGAACGGCAATGTTTACCGCATTGCCGTTTTTTGGCGTTTCAAAAAGTCGATAAAAAAACGAGCGATGATGATCGCTCGTTTCTGTTTTAACGATTATGCATGTTTCGCTTGGAATTCTTTCATAAATGTTGCAAGTGCTTCACAAGCTGCTACTGGAACAGCGTTATATGCGCTCGCGCGGCATCCACCGACAGAACGGTGACCGTTTAAGCCGACAAATCCAGCTTCCGCTGCTTCTGCTAAAAATTGCTTTTCTAACGCTTCATCTGCTACACGGAACGTAATGTTCATAAGTGAACGGCTATCTTTGTCCGCATGTCCGTAATAAAATCCTTCGCTCGCATCGATCACATCGTAAATGAGTCCTGCTTTCATTTCGTTTTGACGATCGACCGCTTCTAATCCACCTTGCTCTTCAATCCATTTCAACACTTCACCTAACATGTAAATTCCGAACGTTGGCGGTGTATGGTAAAGAGAGTTTGAATCCGCATGTGTTTTATATTGGAGCACTGTCGGATTTTCTTCTTTCGCTGTTTCGAGGAAGTCTTTTTTCACGATGACGACCGTTACACCTGAAGGACCTAAGTTCTTTTGAGCGCCTGCATAAATCATCGCAAATTTCGATACGTCCACTGGTTTTGACATAATGTCACTTGACATGTCCGCAATTAAAGGAACATTCACTTCAGGAATATTTTTAAACTGCGTACCGTAAATTGTGTTGTTCGATGTCATATGGATGTAGCGTGTATTGTCTTGTACGTTCCAGTCCATCGGAATATTTTTAAATTGATTGTCTTTTGAAGAGGCTACTTCATACGTTGCACCTTGCATTTTCGCTTCTTTTAATGCTTTTTGTGACCATGAACCACTCATGACATATCCTGCTGTTTCACCTTCGTTTAAGAAGTTCATCGGGATCATCGAGAATTGTAAGCTCGCGCCACCTTGCATGAAGATCACTTCATAATCTTCTGGAATGTTGTAAAGTTTGCGCATGCGTTCAATCGCTGCATTGTGCACTGCTTCGTACACTTTGCCACGGTGACTCATTTCCATAATTGACATGCCATTGCCTTCGAAGTCGAGCAATTGTGCTTGGGCACGCTCCAATACGACTGTCGGTAAAGCAGAAGGACCTGCGTTAAAGTTATATGTAGTTTCTCTTGTCAATGGTTCCACCTCGTTTATATAGTTGAAAAAATATACTGCATCTTTATTATAGCGCATTTTTTAGAAAGATAGTGAAAATTACATGAAACTACCCAAATATTATATAGCGAATATCGAAACGTTTATGAACATTTCGTCGAGAATGTTCGTTTTTTAACATGAAGGTTAACTATATAAAAATAAATGTTGACAAATAACGAAAGATGATTCATCATTTATTGTGTAAACTAAAAATATTTATAAGTTAACTTAGGGGGTAGAATGACTTATGAGAAGAAATGAAACGACAACATTAGCGTTAATTGCCATTTTCGCGGCATTGAGCGTAATCGGTGCGTTTATTAAAATCCCGATTCCGTTCGTACCTTTCACTTTGCAAATTGCGGCGGTGTATATCGGCGCTTCTTTATTCGGATGGAAAGTGGGCGGATATAGTCAACTCGTCTACATCGCTTTAGGGTTAATCGGATTGCCTGTATTTGCTGCGGGAGGAGGGCTCGGCTATTTATTCGTCCCGACATTCGGATACATCGTAGGGTTTGCAGTAGCAGGGTTTTATGTCGGATGGGCAGTTGAACGTCTTGAAGAAAAAACATTCGCTAAAATCGCCTTGCATCAATTTATCGGCGTTATTTTACTCTATATTATCGGAAGCATTTGGATGTGGGCGAACTTGCAGCTCGTCGTAGGTGCAGAAGCAATCACATTAACGTATGCGTTTTTATACGGATTTTTAATTCCGATGCCTGGTGACTTATTGTTATCTCTACTATGCGCAGCACTCGTTATGCGCCTCATTCCGTATACAGAAAAAATGAAAGGACGTGCATTCGCATGAACTATTTCGTAACAGGGATTGGAACGGACGTCGGAAAGACGGTAGCGACGACCGTTTTAGCTAAATGGTATGAGCGCCAAGGGACAGTGACGGTCGTGAAGCCATTTCAAACCGGATTGGATGAAACGACAAAGCGTTATCCAGACCTCGCATGGTTTGAAGATTATTTACATATAACGCACGAACCGTTCATCGCATTACCTCCAGCTTGTTCTCCGCATTTAGCGTTGAAGGAAGCGGAAATGGATATCGATCTCGCAGACATTCAAACGCGAATTGAACAAATCGCGTCGCGTTACGATACGACATTGATTGAAGGAGCGGGAGGGCTTGCGGTTCCACTCGTGCAACGCGGAACGAATTACGTCTTAACAGACGCTTTCGTGAAAGCGCTTCAAGTACCGATTTATCTCGTCTTCGGAACGAAGCTCGGGTCGATTCATGATGCGGTGACGACAGCGAGCTATGCGGTGTCACAAGGACTACAAATTGAAGGAGTGCTATTTAATCGTTACGATGCCTCGTCAAAGATGGAACGGGACAATGTCGAAACGATTACGCATCTCGTGCAACCTAAAAAGTGGGCGACGATTCCCCACTTCACGACATCGGTTGAAATGTTGCAGTACGAATTACAATGGGAGGAATTATGATGGACTTAAAACAATTAGATAAACAATACGTGTGGCATCCGTTTACACAAATGAAACAATACATTGAATCAGATCCCCTCGTCATTGAGCGAGGAGAGGGCTCGTATTTAATCGATACGGAAGGCAATCGGTACTTAGACGGCTACGCTTCACTTTGGGTGAACGTGCACGGACATAACGATGCGGCGATGAATGAAGCGATCATCGACCAACTCGGAAAAATCGCACATTCTACGTTACTTGGTGCTGGGAATGTCCCGTCAATCTTACTGGCGGAACAATTAGCGAAACGATTACCTGGAAACTTAAATAAAACATTTTACTCAGATACGGGATCGGCAGCGATTGAAATTGCGCTTAAAATGGCGTATCAATATTGGAA
>JASLHQ010000127.1 GCA_030152265.1 Savagea sp. | reverse complement strand
AAGCTCGCATCGTCGCCAATGATGAGTTGTTCATTGATGCGACAAGCTTCTGTCCATCTCGACCAGACTTTGCTGTTTTACTCGATAAAGATGTTTTACTCTGTCGTTTTTTGCGCACGCTTCACATTCCTGTTTATAATGACCCGGAAGTGATTGAGCGATGCGATAATAAAGCGCGTCAATATATTGCACTCGCACAGGCGAATGTCCCGATGCCACAGACGATCGTCGCACCGAAAACGTATCCGAACGCACCGCTGCAAAATGAACGATACCTCGATCATATTATCGAGACGCTCGGTTTCCCGATGATTGTGAAAGAAGGAAGAGGTTCGTTCGGCATGCACGTCTATCTCATCCAAACGCGCGATGAATTGCTTGAGAAAGTCGCAACGCTTGGTGGAGTCGACTTTATTTTTCAAAAATATGTGGCGTCTAGCCACGGGCGTGACATCCGTGTAAATATTATCGGTGACGACATTGTCGCTGCGATGCAAAGAACGTCAGATTGTGATTTTCGAGCGAACATTACGAATGGTGGCACCGCTTCTACTGTCGTCCTCACCGACGCACAGAAAAATATCGCACTTCGTGCCGCTCAAGCCGTCGGTGCGACATTTGCAGGAGTAGATTTACTGTTCGACGAAAACGAACAACCTCTCGTTTGTGAAGTGAATGCAGCGGCTCACATTCGCAACATTTACAATGTCACAGGAATTAACGTCGCGGATGCGATGATCGACTACATTTTGGAGGACTTAAAATGATTCCTTTCGCTCTTTTTTATACGGAACAAGACGCTAAGCGAAACGCAAGCTTTATCAAAGCATTGCTTGAAGCGGGGAAACGCGTACAATTAGACGGTACGCTAGTTACTGATGAACAAAAATTATATCCGTACGACTACATTTTTAACCGCACACGTAATCATCATGAGTCATTGAAAACATTGAACGCGACATTTTTTAACCCGCTCCGCGTAAATGTACTCGCCAACGATAAAGAAAAGACGATTCAATTTGCGCACATGCTCGGCATTCCGACGATTCCGACGACACGTTTTACACAATCTCTCCCTCCCTTCCCGATTGTATTAAAAACACGAGACGGACATGGCGGAGAAGAAGTATACTTATGTCATGACGAGCGAGATGTCGCACTCGTCACTGAGCGACATGCTCCGCACACTTTACTCGTTCAACCATATGTGGAAAGCGATGCGACCGATGTGCGCATTTGGATGGTCGGGAAACATATACTCGGCGCTGTCAAACGGCAAGGGAAAGAAAACTTTAAATCGAATTACACTTTAGGAGGAACGGTAACTCCGTTTGAACTGCCGTCTGTTCTCGTCGAGTACGCAACACGCATTCAACGAGCGTTACATTCGGATTATATCGGAATCGATTTTTTAATCGGTCGAGACGACCAATTTTATTTAAATGAAATCGAAGACCCCGTCGGAGCACGTTCTTTGTACGAAACGACTGAAATCGATGTGGCCTCTTGCATCATGCAGCATATCGCAAAACGTATTCACCATTAAAAAGCTCGCTGTCCAATTGGATAGCGAGCTTTCGTTTACATTTACATTTCTTTTAATTCTGCGATTTGACGACGTACCGCTTCTAATTTCGCTTGGTAGTCGACTTGTTTTTGACGTTCTTCTTCTACGACTGCTTCTGGTGCTTTCGAAACGAAACGTTCGTTAGATAATTTGCCTTCGACTCGTTTCACTTCTCCGATCCATTTTTTCTCTTCTTTCGCAAGTCGTTCTAATTCTTCTTCGATATTAATTAAGCCTTCAAGTGGAAGGAAAATTTCCGCTCCTGTTACGACAGCGCTCATCGCTTTGCCTGGTGCTTGTACACCGACACCGACTGTTAACTCAGAAGGATTACAGAATTTTTCGATATACGCTTTATTTTCTTGTAACGTTTGCGCAACCGCTTCTGTTTTCGCTGCAATATACATCGGAATTTCTTTACTCATCGGCGTGTTCACTTCTGCACGAATATTACGAACTGCATGAATGATATCCGTAAGCAATTGCATTTCTTTCGCACGCTCTCGGTTCATTAAATCTTCATTCACTGTCGGCCATGCTGCTACAGTAATCGACTCACCTTCATGAGGTAAGTTTTGCCAAATTTCTTCTGTAATGAATGGCATTAATGGATGTAATAGACGAAGCGTTTGGTCAAAGACGTATGCGAGTACCGAACGCGTCATACGTTTCGCTTCTTCATCTTCTCCGTACAATGGCAATTTCGCCATTTCGATATACCAGTCACATAAGTCATCCCAAATGAAGTTATACAACGCACGACCGACTTCACCGAACTCATATTTGTCCGATAAATTCGTCACTGTTTCAATCGTTTCATTGAGACGTGTTAAAATCCAATCGTCCGCGACAGAACGTTTACCGTCTAAGTTGATCTCGTCGTACGTTAAACCGTCCATATTCATGAGCGCGAAACGAGAAGCGTTCCAAATTTTGTTCGCGAAGTTCCAAATCGATTCGACTTTTTCTGTTGAGTAACGTAAATCTTGTCCTGGTGAAGAACCTGTCGCTAAGAAGTAACGCAATGCGTCCGCTCCGTACTGTTCGATGACATCCATCGGGTCAACACCATTACCGAGTGATTTACTCATCTTTTGGCCGTCTTCTGCACGAACGAGTCCGTGAATAAGCACATCTTTAAACGGACGCTCTCCCGTAAATTCAAGCCCTTGGAAAATCATGCGTGACACCCAGAAGAAAATAATGTCGTATCCTGTGACGAGCGTGTCGTTCGGGTAGTAACGTTTGAACATATCGCTCTCCGTATTCGGCCAATCCATCGTTGAAAACGGCCAAAGTGCGCTTGAGAACCATGTGTCGAGTACGTCTTCATCTTGCGTCCAGTTTTCAACATCTTCCGGCGCTTCCATACCGACGTACACTTCTCCTGTTTCTTTATGATACCAAGCTGGAATGCGGTGTCCCCACCATAATTGACGTGAAATACACCAATCATGAATGTTTTCCATCCAGTTTAAATATGTTTTTTCGAAGCGTTCTGGAACGAAATTCACTTTATCTTCCGATTGTTGCACGCGAATCGACTCTTCTGCGAGTGGCTGCATTTTAACGAACCATTGCGTTGAAAGATAAGGCTCTACAACCGCTCCACTACGCTCAGAGTGACCGACTGAATGCAAGTGATCTTCGATTTCGAATAAAATGTCCATCTCTTGAAGGTCTTTTACAATTTGTTTACGACATTCGAAACGGTCCATTCCTTCATATTTTCCTGCATTTGCATTCATCGTGCCGTCTTCATTCATGACGAGAACACGTGGTAAGTCATGACGGTTTCCGATTTCAAAGTCATTCGGGTCATGCGCTGGTGTGATTTTTACTGCGCCACTTCCGAATTCCATATCGACGTAATCATCTGCTACGATTGGAATTTCACGGCCGACGATTGGAAGTTTTACCGTTTTGCCGATTAAATGTTTGTAACGTTCATCTTCTGGATGTACCGCAACCGCTGTATCGCCTAGCATCGTTTCTGGACGTGTCGTTGCAATTTCGATTGAACCTGAACCGTCTGCAAGTGGATAACGCATATGATAAAATGCTCCGTTAACATCTTTATGAATAACTTCGATGTCGGATAATGCTGTTTTCGTTTGTGGGTCCCAGTTAATGATATATTCACCACGATAAATTAACCCTTTTTCGTACATTTTCACGAAGACGTGACGCACCGCTTCTGACAATCCTTCGTCCAATGTAAAACGTTCTTTCGAGTAGTCGAGCGCCAGGCCTAATTTTGCCCATTGGTCGCGAATATGGCCTGCATATTCCTCTTTCCACTCCCACGTTTTTTCTAAAAACTTCTCGCGTCCAAGATCGTAACGTGAAATCCCTTGTTCACGCAATTGCCCTTCAACACGTGCTTGAGTGGCGATTCCTGCGTGGTCCATTCCTGGAAGCCAAAGCGCATCGTACCCTTGCATGCGTTTCATACGAATTAAAATGTCTTGCAATGTCGTATCCCAAGCGTGTCCTAAATGTAATTTTCCTGTTACGTTCGGCGGTGGGATAACGATCGAGTACGGTTCTTTCTCACTCGTTGGATCTGCTTCAAAAAACTTTCCTTCTAGCCACCAGTCGTAGCGACCTTGTTCAACCGACTGCGGGTCGTACTTTGTCGGCATTTCGATTTCTTTTACCATTTCTTTTCCTCCTCTGGAACAAAAAAACCCCTTCGTCACAAAAGGACGAAGGAGTTCGCGGTTCCACCTTTAATTCTGAATGCATTGCTACATTCAGCTCTCAACATGTAACGGCATGTGTAACCGGCGTTTACTACTTCATTTCATAAACGCTGCTCCGAGGCGACATTCGTGATTCATCGTTAGGAATTTTCACCGAGCATTCCCTCTCTAAAAACGATTCACTCACTACTCTTCCTCATCTACGCATCATTGCTCATATTCTTCTCATATTGTAACGGATATCGTTCATTTTATCAAGCGTGCAAACGTTTCAAAGCATTGGCGACTCGGTCCGTTAACACTTGTGTCGCTTTCGGTAAAACTGGTTTTAATACAGGATTTAAAACAGCGGATGCCAGTCCTTCTGCCTTCACATCTAAATGGCCTGTCATTTTCGTATGTGTAGCGTCAATCGGTTCAGCGATAAAATACCCTGTTCCTGAAAATTTATCAGATAAACCTGTTAGTTGGAACGTCACTTTTTCCGGTTCATTCCATTCTAAAATATCGATTTGCACTTCGACTGTTTTTTTAATGACGCTCACATTTCCTTTGAACGTCCATGTTGAACGCGTATCGCTAATCATTTCATGCCCGCTATAACCCGGAACGAGTTTCGCCCATTTTTCCATATCGCTGACGAAGTCCCATACTTTTTGTTGTGAAACGGGTACGTCTACTGAATGTGTTCCTGTTGCCATTATCATCACTGCTTTCCTCAATAGTTTCATGTTTCATTATACGGTTGGACCGAACGTTTGTACAGATAATTGGGAGACATCACCTAAAAAGCGTTCACCCATCTGGATGAACGCTTTTCCTAGTTTATTTTGCTAATTTCGCAAATACCGTATGGAAGGCTTGAATTGTTTCGTCTACGAGCTCAGGTGTGT
>JASLHQ010000247.1 GCA_030152265.1 Savagea sp. | reverse complement strand
GGAGGTTATGAGTGGACCAGAAGCTGACATTCGTGTCGGTAACACATTACCACTTGAAAACATTCCAATGGGTTCTACAATCCATAACATCGAATTAAAACCTGGTAAAGGTGGACAACTCGTCCGTTCAGCTGGTACGAGCGCACAATTATTAGGTCGTGAAGAGAAATACTCTATCGTTCGCTTACAATCAGGAGAAGTTCGCATGATCCTCTCTACTTGCCGCGCTACAATCGGACAAGTTGGTAACGAGCAACACGAATTAATTAACATCGGTAAAGCAGGTCGTTCACGTTGGTTAGGCAAGCGCCCAGCAGTACGTGGATCTGTAATGAACCCGAACGATCACCCACACGGTGGTGGTGAAGGACGTACTCCAATCGGTATGCCATCTCCATTAACTCCATGGGGTAAACCAACTCTTGGTTACAAAACTCGTAAACGTTCAAACAAATCGAACAAATTTATCGTTCGTCGTCGTAAAAAATAATGTGATTGCAATGCGGTTCAATGATCGAACCGTAATGCTATCACGGAGGGAGGTTTCAGAATGGGCCGCAGTTTGAAAAAAGGACCTTTCGTTGATGAACATCTCATGAAAAAGGTCGAAGCACAAGCAGACTCACAAAAGAAACAAGTGATCAAAACTTGGTCACGTCGTTCAACAATCTTCCCAGTGTTCATCGAGCAAACAATCGCTGTCTATGACGGACGCAAACACGTTCCGGTGTACATCACTGAAGATATGGTAGGACACAAACTTGGTGAGTTCGTACCAACACGCACATTCAAAGGCCATGGTGCCGATGATAAGAAAACACGCTAATTGAGAGGAGGTCATCCTGATGCAACAAGCAAAAGCTACTGCACAAACAGTCCGAATCGCTCCTCGTAAAGTTCGCCTTGTAGTCGATCTTATCCGAGGTAAAAAAGTCGGAGAAGCTATTGCAATTTTACAATTGACGCCACGCGCGGCATCACCAGTTGTAGAAAAATTATTAAAATCAGCGATTGCAAACGCTGAACATAACTATGAAATGAACGCTGAAGACTTATTCGTTAGCGAAGTATTCGTTGATGAAGGTCCAACTATGAAGCGTTTCCGTCCACGCGCACAAGGTCGTGCGAGCGGTATTAATAAACGTACGAGCCACATCACTTTAGTGGTATCTGAGAAAAAGGAGGGGTAATTCGTGGGTCAGAAAATTAATCCAAACGGATTGCGAGTTGGTATCATTCGTGACTGGGAGTCAAAATGGTACGCTGAAAAAGACTATGCAACACTTTTACACGAAGACTTAAAAATCCGTGAATACATCGAAACACGTCTTGCAGATGCTTCACTTTCAAAAGTTGAAATCGAACGTGCTGCAAAACGTATTAACATTACAGTACACACTGCGAAACCAGGTATGGTGATCGGTAAAGGCGGTTCAGAAGTTGAAGCATTGCGCAAAAACTTGAACGAACTTACTGGCAAACGTGTACACATCAACATTATCGAAGTAAAACGTGCTGATATGGATGCGAAATTAGTAGCTGAATCAATCGCACGTCAATTAGAAAATCGTGTATCATTCCGTCGTGCACAGAAACAAGCAATCCAACGCACTATGCGTGCTGGAGCACTCGGTATTAAAACACAAGTTTCTGGACGTCTTGGCGGTGCTGATATCGCACGTGCAGAATCATACAGCGAAGGAACTGTTCCACTTCATACTTTACGTGCTGACATCGATTACGCACATGCTGAAGCTGACACAACTTACGGTAAGCTCGGCGTTAAAGTATGGATCTACCGTGGAGAAGTCCTTCCAGTGAAGAAGAACTCTGAGGAAGGAGGCAAATAATATGTTAATGCCAAAACGCGTTAAATATCGTCGTGTTTTCCGTGGTAAAATGCGCGGTAAAACAAAAGGCGGCGCTACTGTTGAATTCGGTGAATATGGTCTTCAAGCATTAGAACCAGCTTGGATTACGAGCCGTCAAATTGAATCGGCACGTATTGCAATGACACGTTATATGAAGCGTGGTGGTAAAGTGTGGATCAACATTTTCCCACATAAACCATATACTAAAAAGCCTCTTGAAGTCCGTATGGGATCAGGTAAAGGTGCAGTTGAAGGATGGGTAGCAGTCGTTAAACCAGGACGTGTGATGTTCGAAATCGCAGGTGTTCCTGAAGAGACAGCTCGTGAAGCTTTACGCCTCGCATCTCACAAATTGCCAATCAAGAGCAAGTTCGTAAAACGAGAAGAAATTGGTGGTGAGTCTAATGAAAGCTAGTGAAATCCGTGACTTAACAACTGCAGAAATCGAGCAAAACGTAAAATCACTGAAAGAAGAGCTTTTTAACCTTCGCTTCCAATTAGCGACAGGACAATTAGAAAACACTGCACGCATCAAGCAAGTACGCAAATCGATCGCGCGCATGAAAACTGTAATACGTCAAAGAGAAATCAGTGCAAATAACTGATGAAGGAGGTTGCAGCCATGACTGAGCGTAACCAGCGCAAAGTTTACACAGGCCGTGTCGTATCTGACAAAATGGATAAGACAATTACTGTGATTGTAGAAACACAAAAGAAACACGGACTCTACGGAAAACGTGTAAAGTATTCTAAGAAGTACAAGGCCCACGATGAACTCAACGCGGCAAAAGAAGGCGACATCGTTCGCATCATGGAAACTCGTCCACTTTCAGCGACAAAACGTTTCCGCCTCGTAGATATCGTAGAAAAAGCGGTCATCATTTAATAAACACATTCGGAATTTAGAACCGAGAGGAGGTAGCCTCAATGATTCAACAAGAGAGTCGTATGAAAGTAGCTGACAACTCTGGGGCACGTGAGGTTTTAACAATCAAAGTGCTTGGAGGAACAGGTCGTAAAGTTGCAAACATCGGAGACATCGTAGTATGTACGGTGAAAAAAGCAACACCAGGTGGCGTTGTTAAGAAGGGTGACGTAGTGAAGGCGGTCATCGTTCGTTCGAAAAGCGGTGTACGTCGTAAAGACGGTTCATACATCACATTTGACGAAAATGCATGTGTCATCATCCGTGACGACAAAAGCCCACGTGGAACACGTATTTTCGGACCGGTTGCTCGTGAACTTCGCGACAACAACTTCATGAAAATTATTTCATTAGCTCCGGAAGTTCTTTAATTCACAGACAGTGCGAGTCAAGGAGGTGCGATATAATGCACGTTAAAAAAGGTGATAAAGTAATGGTCATCACAGGAAAAGATAAAGGCAAAACAGGAGTGATCCTCGCTGCTTTTCCTAAAAAAGATCGCGTAATCGTTGAGGGTGTTAACATCGTTAAAAAACATACGAAGCCGAATCAAGAAAACCCACAAGGTGGAATCTTGAGCCAAGAAGCTGCGATTCATGTTTCTAACGTTATGGTAATTGACCCTAAAACAGGTGAACCTACACGCGTAGGCTACACTACTGAAAATGGCAAGAAAGTTCGTATTGCCAAAAAGTCCGGCGAAATTTTGGACAAATAAGTAACGATTGAAAGGAGGTCCATCGAAAAATGAGCCGTTTAAAAGAGAAGTTTCAAAAAGAAATTACGCCTGCTCTCATGAGCAAGTTTGAATATAGCTCAGTTATGCAAGTACCGAAAGTTGACAAGATCGTAATCAACATGGGTGTTGGTGACGCAGTTCAAAACGCAAAAGTACTTGATTCAGCTGTAGAAGAATTAACGTTAATCGCTGGTCAAAAACCAGTTATTACAAAAGCGAAAAAATCAATCGCAGGATTCCGTCTCCGTGAAGGTATGCCGATCGGAACGAAAGTTACACTCCGCGGTGAGCGCATGTATGAGTTTTTAGATAAACTCGTATCTGTTTCACTCCCACGTGTTCGTGACTTCCGTGGTGTTTCTAGCAAAGCATTCGATGGTCGTGGAAACTACACATTAGGTGTGAAAGAACAACTTATTTTCCCTGAGATTGACTATGATAAAGTATCAAAAGTACGAGGAATGGATATCGTTATCGTAACGACAGCAAACACTGACGAAGAAGCTCGTGAGTTGTTAGCACAAATGGGTATGCCATTCCAAAAGTAAAATAAAAGGGAGGCGAAAACGTGGCTAAAAAGTCAATGATCGCAAAGCAAAAACGTAAAGCGAAATTTAAAGTACAAGAGTACACACGTTGTGAGCGTTGCGGACGTCCACATTCAGTTTATCGCAAATTCAAACTTTGCCGTATTTGTTTCCGTGAGCTTGCTTACAAAGGACAAATTCCAGGCGTTAAAAAAGCTAGCTGGTAATCCCCTAATTTTGGAAGGAGGTTAATATAGAATGACTATGAGTGATCCGATTGCAGATATGCTTACACGCATCCGTAATGCGAACACGGTTCGTCACGAGAAGCTTGAAGTACCTGCTTCAAACATGAAAAGAGAAATTGCTGAAATTTTAAAGCGTGAAGGTTTCGTGCGCGATGTAGAGTTTATCGAAGATGATAAACAAGGCATCATCCGAATCTTCTTAAAATACGGTCAAGAAAACGAACGCGTTATTACAGGCCTTAAACGTATTTCTAAACCAGGTCTTCGCGTATACGCGAAATCAAATGAGGTACCTAAAGTACTTAACGGTTTAGGAATCGCACTTGTGTCAACTCCACAAGGAATGTTGACTGATAAAGAAGCACGTGCTAAACAAGTCGGCGGAGAAGTCGTCGCTTACGTTTGGTAATGAGCAACAATTGAATGGAGGTGCAGTGATATGTCACGTATTGGAAATCGTCCAATCGAAGTACCTGAAGGCGTAACAGTAACGTTCGGAGACAATAACTTCGTAACAGTTAAAGGCCCTAAAGGTGAATTAGAAAACCAATTTAATGAAGAGATGAAGTTTGAACAAGAAGGTAACACGATCACAGTTGTGCGTCCTTCTGAATCAAAAGAACATCGTTCAATTCACGGAACAACACGTTCTGTATTAGATAACATGGTAGTTGGAGTTTCAAAAGGGTTCGAAAAATCATTAGAATTAATCGGTGTTGGTTACCGTGCTCAATTACAAGGCAAAAAATTAGTTCTAAACGTTGGATATTCACACCCAGTTGAATTCACACCAGAAGATGGAATCGAAATCGAAGTACCTGAAAACACGAAAGTGATCGTACGCGGTAACAACAAAGAACGCGTTGGTGCTCTCGCTTCAAACATTCGACAAGTACGCCCACCTGAGCCATATAAAGGTAAAGGGATTCGCTACGTTGGTGAATATGTACGTCGTAAAGAAGGTAAAACAGGTAAATAATGCCGCATAAAGGTATCTGGAAGGAGTGACCACGATGATTACGAAGTTAGACAAAAATGCTGTGCGTAAAAAACGTCATGCACGTGTACGTACAAAAATTAGTGGAACACCTGAGTGTCCACGTCTTAACGTATTCCGCTCAAACAAAAACATCTATGCACAACTAATCGATGACCTTAACGGTGTAACGATTGCAAGTGCATCTACTTTAGATAAAGCATTCGATGCTGAAAAAACAACGAATAAAGAAGCTGCAGCAAAAGTTGGACAACTTATCGCAGAACGCGCTAAAGAAAAGAACGTTACTGAAGTTGTCTTCGATCGCGGTGGATACTTATTCCACGGTCGCGTTAAAGCTCTCGCTGACGCAGCTCGTGAAAATGGTTTACAATTTTAAAAGAGGGAGGGACACTATTCATGCGTCAAAATGATCAGAACAGAACTGAGTTTGAAGAGCGAGTAGTAACGATTAACCGCGTTGCTAAAGTTGTAAAAGGTGGACGTCGTTTCCGCTTTACAGCGCTCGTAGTAGTTGGTGATAAAAACGGTCGTGTAGGATTTGGTACAGGAAAAGCACAAGAAGTTCCTGATGCAATCCGTAAAGCGATTGAAGATGCTAAGAAGAACTTAATCGAAGTACCATTAGTTGATGGAACTACTCCACACGAAATTATTGGACGCTTCGGAGCTGGCCAAGTATTAATTAAACCAGCTGGATCAGGTACTGGAGTTATCGCAGGTGGACCAGTCCGTGCGGTACTCGAATTAGCAGGAGTTACTGACATCCTTTCAAAATCACTCGGTTCAAGCACTCCAATCAACATGGTTCGTGCAACAATTGAAGGATTAAAGAACTTAAAGCGTGCAGAGGACGTTGCTCGTTTACGCGGCAAATCTGTAGAAGAGCTTTTAGGTTAAGGGAGGGAATAGGTAATGGCTAACACAATTCAAGTTACCCTTAAGAAAAGCGTTATCGGTTCAAACCCGACTCAACGTAAAACTGTTGAAGCACTCGGACTCCGCAAGTTAAATCAAACAGTTGAACATCAAGATAATGCAGCAGTACGCGGCATGATCAACAAAGTAAGTCACTTAGTAGTAGTGACTGAAAACTAATTAACAATTTGAAATAAGGAGGTGCCGAAATGAAATTACATGAATTACAACCTGCTGAAGGCTCACGCAAATCACGTAAACGTCTTGGACGTGGACATGGATCGGGCTGGGGTAAAACTTCAGGTAAAGGTCATAAAGGACAAAACGCTCGTTCTGGTGGCGGAACTCGTTTAGGATTCGAAGGTGGACAAACTCCATTATTCCAACGTTTACCAAAACGTGGATTCACGAACATCAACCGTAAAGAATTTGCGATTGTTAACTTAGATACTTTAAACAAATTCGACGAAGGCACGGAAGTAACACCTGAACTGCTTATCGAAACAGGAGTTGTGAGCAATGCGAAATCAGGAATTAAAATTCTTGGTAACGGTGAACTTACTAAAAAGTTAACAGTTAAAGCTCATAAATTCTCAGCTTCAGCTAAAGAAGCAATCGAAAATGCAGGCGGACAAACTGAGGTGGTATAATGTTTCAGACACTCTCTAGCTTCTTTAAAGTGAAAGAGATTCGGTCTAAAATCATTTTCACTTTGCTCATGCTCATCGTATTTAGACTCGGGACGTTCATAACGGTACCGTATGTCGATGCTTCGGCATTGCAAGCAAGTGATAACCAAGTGCTCGGTTTAATCAATATGTTTGGTGGAGGCGCATTAGCGAAATTCTCCATCTTTGCATTAGGGATTATGCCGTACATTACTGCGTCGATCATTACTCAATTATTACAAATGGATGTCGTACCGAAGTTTACAGAATGGTCTAAGCAAGGGGACGTTGGTCGCCGTAAATTAGCCCAATTCACACGTTACTTCACAATCGTACTCGCATTCATTCAAGCGATCGTCATGTCGTTTGGTTTCAACCAAATGTTTGGCGGTACAATATTAAAGGATACAGGGATCGCAACTTATGTTGTTATCGCAGTTATTTTAACTGCAGGAACTGCATTCTTACTCTGGTTAGGTGAGCAAATTACAGCTAAAGGTGTCGGTAATGGTATTTCAATCATTATCTTCGCTGGTATCGTTTCTGGTATTCCAGGAGCTGCGATGCAGTTGTACACAACGACGATTGAAGATGCTGGCGATGCTTTATTTATCAATATTGCATTACTCGCAGTTCTCGTACTTGTGATCATCGCTGTAACAGTTCTCGTTATTTACGTGCAAGAAGCATTGCGAAAGATTCCGATTCAATATGCGAAACGTAATACAGGACAAGCACAACTCGCTAGCCAACAAACTCACTTGCCGTTAAAACTTAACGCTGCAGGAGTTATTCCAGTCATCTTTGCGGTAGCATTCTTCATGGTTCCGCAACAACTATTCGCTTTCATGCAACCGAACAGTTGGACTGAAAAAATCTTGTACATTTTTGATTACACGAACTTAATCGGTTTAGTAATTTATGTTGCTCTCATTATCGCTTTCACATACTTCTATGCTTTCGTTCAGGTCAATCCTGAAAACATGGCAGAGAACTTGAAGAAGCAAGGCGCTTACATTCCGGGTATTCGTCCAGGTCAAAATACACAAGACTACTTAACAAGCACTTTATATCGCTTAACATTTGTCGGTTCGATCTTCTTAGCGACAGTGGCAATTATGCCAATCGTCTTCATCAAATTCGGTAACTTACCAGAGTCTGCCCAAATTGGTGGAACGAGCTTACTCATCGTAGTAGGTGTTGCATTAGAGACGATGAAACAACTCGAATCACAACTCGTGAAACGTCATTATAAAGGCTTTATGAAACAATAATACGTTTAGATTGACATTGTCGATCAACAAAGAAATGGAGGGCACAACGTATGAACATCGTATTAATGGGTTTGCCAGGTGCTGGTAAAGGCACGCAAGCAGACAAAATTGTCGAGAAATACGAAATCCCCCATATTTCTACAGGCGATATG
>JASLHQ010000049.1 GCA_030152265.1 Savagea sp. | reverse complement strand
CAGTTCTTGCTGCGAGCAAAGTTCTTGAGAAAGAAATTTCTGAAGAAGACAACCGCGCATTAATTGAAGAAACGATTGTGAAGGCAGGCGAAGCTAAATGACAAAATCTGTCGTAGCTGAGCGTTATGCTAATGCAATGTTTGAATTAGCACAGCAAAAAAATGAAGCTGAACTCGTTCAACAACAGTTAAACGAAGTAAAAAAAGCTTTTTATGCAGACAAAGGTTTGCGTAATTTACTCGAAAGCCCAGCGCTTTCAAATGAGAAGAAAAAAGAAATCGTCGGCAACATCCTTCAAGGAGCAAATGCTACTGTGATCGATTCAATCGGAGTTTTACTCGATAATAATCGCATGAATGAATTTGCTAATGTCGTCGATGCTTTTAACGCTTTGGCGTATGATGCACAAGGCGTTGCGGAAGCGACTGTTTACTCGACACGTGAATTGACAGAAGAAGAGCGAACAAGCATTTCTGAAGCATTCGCACCAAAAGTAGGCAAACAATCATTAATTATTGAAAACGTAATTGAACCAAAATTAATTGGAGGCATCCGTCTCCAAATCGGCAACCACATTTACGACTCAAGCGTAAAAGCAAAGCTTAAACGTTTAGAGCGCGAAATGCTCGGTTAATAATTTGAAAGCACAGGGGTGACATACATGAGCATCAAAGCTGAAGAGATCAGCGCACTGATAAAACAACAGATTGAGAATTATCAGTCAGAGATGGAAGTTAGCGAAGTTGGTACAGTTATCCAAATTGGTGACGGTATCGCTCGTGCTCATGGCCTCGACAACGTCATGGCAGGAGAACTATTAGAGTTCTCTAACGGTGTTATGGGTATGGCTCAAAACTTGGAAGCGAACAACGTAGGTATCGTTATCCTCGGCCCATACACAGACATTGAAGAAGGCGATGAAGTACGTCGAACAGGCCGTATTATGGAAGTACCAGTTGGAGAAGAATTAATTGGACGCGTTGTAAACTCATTAGGACAACCAGTTGATGGTTTAGGCCCAATCAATACAACGAAAACACGCCCAATTGAAAGTCCAGCACAAGGTGTTATGGCTCGTAAATCAGTTTATGAACCATTACAAACAGGAATTAAAGCGATTGACGCACTCGTTCCAATCGGACGTGGACAGCGTGAATTAATTATCGGTGACCGCCAAACAGGTAAAACATCTGTAGCGATCGATACAATTTTGAACCAAAAAGACGAAGATATGATTTGTATTTACGTTGCAATTGGTCAAAAAGAATCAACGGTTCGTGGTGTTGTTGAAACATTACGTAAGCACGGTGCACTCGATTACACGATCGTAGTTACAGCATCTGCATCACAACCAGCTCCATTATTATTCTTGGCGCCATACGCTGGAGTAACGATGGGTGAAGAGTTCATGTTCCAAGGGAAACACGTATTAGTTGTCTATGATGACTTATCAAAACAAGCAGCAGCTTACCGTGAGCTTTCACTCTTATTGAAACGCCCACCAGGTCGTGAAGCTTACCCAGGGGACGTCTTCTACTTACACTCACGTTTATTAGAGCGTGCAGCGAAGTTGAACGAAGAACTTGGAGAAGGTTCAATCACTGCATTACCATTCGTTGAAACACAAGCTGGAGACATTTCAGCATATATCCCAACGAACGTTATCTCGATTACAGATGGACAGATTTTCTTACAATCTGACTTATTCTTCTCGGGTGTACGTCCAGCAATTAACGCGGGATTATCTGTTTCACGTGTAGGTGGTTCTGCACAAATTAAAGCGATGAAAAAAGTAGCAGGAACATTACGTCTTGACCTTGCAGCGTACCGCGAATTAGAAGCGTTCGCTCAATTCGGTTCTGACTTAGACCCTGTAACGAAAGCAAAACTTGAACGTGGTGAGCGTACTGTTGAAGTTCTTAAACAAGACCTTAACAAACCACTCCGCGTAGAATATCAAGTCGTAATCTTATACGCATTAACGAAAGGTCACTTAGACGATATTCCAGTAGAAGATGTACTTCGTTTCGAAGCAGAAATCACAAACTGGTTAGAATCTAACCATACGGAAGTGTACGAGCATATCCGCTCGACGAAAGACCTTCCAGCAGAAGAGATTATGGAAGCTGCAATGAAAGCTTTCAAAAAGACTTTCGTACCGACGAAACAAGAAGATTAATGACATGTCGTTCCGCTCATATTGGGCGGAACGAATGACGATATAATAAAGGTGGTGAATAGCCAGTGGCATCATTACGAGATATCGAAACGCGAATTGGATCTACGAAGAAAACGAGTCAGATTACGAAAGCGATGCAGATGGTTTCAGCTTCAAAATTAACACGTGCAGAACAAAATGCGAAAGCGTTCGTTCCATACATGGAAAAAATTGAAGAAGTTGTCGAAGCGATCGCTTCAGCAACGAAAGATTCTGGACACCCGATGTTAACATCACGTCCTGTAAAGAAAACAGCATACATCGTCGTAACTTCAGACCGTGGACTCGTTGGTGGTTATAACAGTAACATTTTGCGTGCTGTAACTAAAAAGATTGCTGAACGTCACACATCAAAAGATGAAGTGGAAATCATTGCGATTGGGCGTAAAGGATATGAATTCTTTAACCGTCTTGAATACAATGTAGTCGATTCAGTAATCGGTATAAGTGACCATCCTCAGTTCTCAGAAGTGAAGGATCTCGCAAAAAGAGCTGTTGGCATGTTCACGGACGGCAAAGTAGATGAAGTGTACTTGTACTACAACCACTTTATTTCTGCCATCTCAAACGAAGCAACTGAACGTCAATTGCTTCCGCTTACAGATCTTTCAACTGCTTCAGCCGTTTCTACTTATGAATTTGAGCCATCTGCAGATGTAATTTTGGAAACATTGTTACCACAATATGCAGAGACACT
Source organism: Savagea sp. (assembly GCA_030152265.1). Lineage (GTDB taxonomy): Bacteria > Bacillota > Bacilli > Bacillales_A > Planococcaceae > Savagea. The sequence goes on along the minus strand of JASLHQ010000049.1, from coordinate 9,324 downwards.
CATTTACGGTGCAGTGTTAGATGGAAAAGCGAGCGAACATGCTTCAAGTATGACAGCGATGCAAACAGCAACAGATAACGCAACAGAATTGATTGATGATTTAACATTACTCTTTAACCGTGCACGTCAAGCAGCAATCACTCAAGAAATCACAGAGATTGTCGGCGGAGTAGCTGCACTAGAATAACGTTGAAATAGTAAGACAGGAGGGGAACTCACAATGAGTAAAGGACATATTCTTCAAGTTATGGGTCCGGTAGTTGACGTTAAATTTGAAGACGGTAATTTGCCAAAGATCTATAACGCATTGAAGGTCCAAATCGAACGTCCAAACGCTGAAGCAGAAACACTTACGTTAGAAGTAGCGTTACACTTAGGTGATGACACAGTTCGTACGATTGCGATGTCATCTACGGACGGCTTAAAACGTGGTGTCCCAGTTGAGGACATGGGAGCGCCAATTTCGGTTCCAGTTGGAGATAACACACTCGGACGCGTGTTTAACGTATTAGGAGATCACATCGACTTAGGCGAAGCGATCCCTGAATCTGAGCGTCGTGACCCAATTCACCGTAGCGCACCAGTATTTGAGAACTTATCTACAGAAGTTGAAATTTTAGAAACAGGTATTAAAGTTGTTGACTTACTCGCACCTTACATTAAAGGTGGTAAAATTGGTCTCTTCGGTGGTGCCGGAGTTGGTAAAACGGTTTTAATTCAAGAGTTAATTAACAACATCGCTCAAGAACACGGTGGTATTTCGGTATTCGCTGGTGTTGGTGAGCGTACACGTGAAGGAAATGACTTGTACTTTGAGATGACAGATTCAGGTGTTATCGAAAAGACAGCGATGGTATTCGGTCAAATGAACGAACCACCAGGTGCTCGTATGCGTGTAGCATTAACAGGTCTTACAATGGCGGAATACTTCCGTGATGAGCAAGGACAAGACGTTCTTCTCTTCATCGACAACATTTTCCGTTTCACTCAAGCAGGTTCTGAGGTTTCGGCACTTCTTGGCCGTATGCCATCTGCGGTTGGTTACCAGCCGACACTTGCGACTGAGATGGGTCAATTACAAGAGCGTATTACGTCAACAAACGTCGGTTCTGTAACATCGATTCAAGCGATTTACGTACCTGCGGATGACTACACTGACCCTGCTCCAGCAACAACGTTCGCTCACTTAGACGCAACGACAAACTTGGAGCGTAAACTTTCTGAGATGGGTATTTACCCAGCGGTTGACCCACTCGCATCTACATCACGTGCACTTTCTCCTGAAATCGTTGGAGAAGAGCACTACAACGTAGCGCGTGAAGTACAATCTACTTTACAACGTTACCGTGAATTACAAGATATTATCGCGATCCTCGGTATGGATGAATTAAGTGAAGAAGATAAGTTAGTAGTAGGACGTGCGCGTCGTATTCAATTCTTCTTATCACAAAACTTCCACGTTGCTGAACAGTTTACTGGACAGCCAGGATCATACGTTCCAGTAGCTGAAACGATTTCAGGATTCAAAGAAATCTTAGAAGGTCGTTATGACCACTTACCAGAAGATGCGTTCCGTTTAGTTGGACGTATTGAAGAAGTAGTTCAAAAAGCGAAAGATATGGGCGTAGAAGTTTAATAAAAGGGACCAGGAGGGAATTTAAATGAAGACAGTAAAAGTCAATGTTGTTACTCCCGATGGCCCAGTTGTTGAAACGGATGCAACGATGATTATCGCAACTGCTGAGTCTGGTGAAATCGGGATTCTCCCGGGTCACATCTCAATGGTAGCTCCGCTTCAAATCGGTCCACTTCGTATTATGCATGATCAAAATTCAGAAGAGTTTATTGCAGTGCACGGCGGCTTCATAGAAGTGCGTCCAGACGTTGTAACAATCCTTGCTGAAAGTGCTGAGAAAGCTGAATCGATTGACATTGCACGAGCACAACAAGCCGCAAAACGTGCGGAAGAAGCGCTTAAAGCGAAGCAAGCAGATGTTGATCACAAAGCTTTTGAATTAGCTCTTAAACGTGCCATTAACCGTATTAATGTGTATGAAATGAGACGTTAATTGACAAAATGATGGCGAACAGAAATTTTCTGTTCGCTATTTTTGTATGAATGAGTATATTTTAAGTGGAATAGGGTATGTTAGGAGAGAGTTTCATGTTATTTTTACATAATCCTTTTTTAGTATTAGCGTCACATTTATTTTTCATTTCGATTAGCTTTTATGCACTACAAGCATTGCGATTTGATGTATTTATTCAAAAAAACAAAGTATTTCAAGCGCAATTGTTGTTTATTTTGCTAAGCATAGCCATTGGAGCTACCGTTTCAAATTTATTTTTAGACTTATCTGCTTGGACAAATCGTTTCGTGTCATAATGAGATGTTTAGCAAAATTGAAACAATTTTAAATATAGCTATTAAATATGTGAGCTCTATTCACATGTTAAGGAAAAAAGGTTAGACATCACTTGTAAAGCATTTTCGAACCTTGTAAAATAGAAGGTGTTTTGACAAATTGAACATGATAATTGAATAACATTAAAGATCAATGAGACATATCGATAAATAAACGAGTCGGAGGGACTACTGTTGGACAAAATTATTATTCAAGGTGGACAGCGTTTAGAGGGGACGGTACGTGTTGAAGGTGCTAAAAATGCTGTGTTACCTATTTTAGCAGCCGCTTTACTCGCATCAGAAGGAAAACAAATTATTAAAGACGTACCGAACTTATCAGACGTCCATACCATCAGCCAAGTATTGAAAAGTTTACGCGCAGATGTGACACATTATCCTGAACAGAATGAATTACATATTGACGCTTCAAATAAACTTGCTAATGAAGCACAATTTGAATTTGTACGTAAAATGCGCGCCTCTATTTTAGTGATGGGTCCTATTTTATCACGTACCGGCTTTGCACGTGTCGCAATGCCAGGTGGATGTGCAATTGGTTCACGTCCAATTGATCAACATTTAAAAGGATTCGAAGCGATGGGAGCAGAGATTACTTTTGGAAACGGATACGTTGAAGCTCGTTCTGAAGGTCGTTTAAAAGGAGCGCGTATTTATTTAGATTTCCCAAGTGTAGGTGCGACAGAAAATATTATGACAGCAGCAGCACTTGCTGATGGAACGACTATTTTAGAAAATGCAGCTAAAGAGCCTGAAATTGTAGATTTAGCAAACTTTATTAATGAAATGGGTGGTCGTGTCATCGGTGCAGGTACAGATACGATTCGCATCGAAGGTGTGGAAAAGCTTCACGGAACGACACATTATATCATTCCAGATCGTATTGAAGCAGGCACGTTTATGGTTGCAGCAGCTATTACAGGTGGCGATATTTTTATTGAAAATACATTGATTGAACATAGTACAGCACTCGTATCGAAATTGCGTGAAATGGGTGTCGAAATTACAGAAGAAGGTGAAGGTGTTCGTGTAAAAGCGCAACATCCACTAAAAGCTGTTGATATTAAAACGATGCCTCACCCAGGATTCCCAACAGATATGCAGTCGCAAATGATGGCTTTAATGCTCGTTGCAGAAGGAACAGCGATTTTAACAGAAACTGTTTTCGAAAATCGTTTCATGCATGTTGAAGAGTTCCGCCGTATGAATGCAAATGCGAAAATTGAAGGACGTTCAGTCATCGTCACAGGACCGAGCCGATTACAAGGAGCAGAGGTTGCTGCAACTGATTTACGTGCAGCTGCATCACTCATTTTAGCTGGTCTTGTAGCAGAAGGCATTACACGTGTAACAGAACTAGAGCATTTAGATCGTGGTTATGTCGACTTCCATAAAAAATTACGCGCTTTAGGGGCAAACATTAGTAGAACGACCGATCCTCAACATAAAAAAATTGTGCACTTCGCTCGTTAAGTAAGAAAACATGAAAACTAGAGCTGTTTTGAACAAATAAATTTTGTCAAAACAGCTTTTTCCTCATTGTATGATGAATATGTCTCGCTTGAAAACATCGAGAATCATCTGTCAAATGAGGTGAAATATGGTACAATTAATAGTTAGGAAGTCAAAATATACAGACGAGAGAATACGATGAGTGGAAGGGGTAATTAACAAAATGTTTGCCAAAGATATCGGGATAGACCTCGGAACAGCAAACGTGCTCATTCATATGAAAGGGCAAGGAGTCGTTTTAAATGAACCAGCAGTTGTAGCGATTGATAAAACAACGAATAAAGTGTTAGCAGTTGGAGAAGAAGCACATCGAATGGTAGGTCGAACTCCTGGAAATATTATCGCGATTCGCCCGATGCGCGACGGAGTTATTGCTGATTTTGATATGACAGAAGCTTTACTTAGTCATTTTTTAGATAAATTAAACGTAAAAGGATTCTTTTCAAAACCACGCATTTTAATTTGTTGTCCAACAAATGTAACGACAGTGGAACAAAAAGCGATTCGTCAAGCAGCAGAAAAATCAGGTGGGAAAAAGATTCATTTAGAGGAAGAACCGAAAGTAGCTGCTATCGGGGCTGGGATGGATATTTTCCAACCGAGTGGTAATATGATTATCGATATCGGTGGTGGAACGACAGATGTAGCTGTTATGTCGATGGGCGATATCGTAACGTCTAAATCGATTAAAGTAGCAGGAGATGTATTCGATCGTGAAATTACAAATTACATAAAAAACAAATATAAATTATTAATAGGGGAACGTACTGCAGAAAATATTAAACTAGAAATCGGTACAGTGCTTCCAGGAAACCGTCAAGATATACTCGAAATACGTGGGCGAGATATGGTGACCGGTTTACCAAGAACGGTGGAAGTTTCGAGTGATGAAGTGAGTGAAGCATTGGAAGAATCGATTCAATTAATCATTCAGGCGGCAAAATCAGTATTGGAAAAAACACCACCAGAATTATCAGCGGATATTATAGACTGTGGTATTTTCTTAACAGGTGGTGGAGCGATGTTAGACGGCTTAGATATGCTCCTTTCAGAAAAGCTTCTCGTACCTGTATTCGTTTCAGAGAACCCGTTGAATTGTGTTGCAACAGGCACGGGGATTTTACTCGAAAATATGAAGTAAAAGAAGGTGAGACTTTATGTTTAAAGGATTTTATACAGCAGGTTCAGGGATGATTGCACAACAACGTCGTACGGAACTTTTAGCAAACAACTTATCGAATGCGCGCACTCCTGGGTTTAAAGAGGACCGTGCGACAATTCGCTCATTTCCTGAAATGTTGTTAGCACGTCTAGATGAACAAAGTTTGCCAACTCAACATCCGTTACACCGACGCGGCTTAGTACCTGTTGGAGAACTCTCGACAGGAGTTTATATGCAAGAGACCTTACCAAATTTCATTCAAGGTTCATTGTTAGCAACGGAATTGCCGACAGATGTAGCTCTCGTTGATATTTGGGCGACAACAGATCCAGAGACTGGAGAGAAGGGAACATTTTTCTTCCGTATCGAAGGTCCGAATGGGGAGGAGCAGTATACGCGTAACGGTAGTTTTGCACTCGGCCCAAACCGTGAGCTCATTACATCTTACGGAGCCTATGTATTGGACTCGGATGGAGAGCGAATTCAATTGACAAATGATGATTTCACAATCGATTCAGATGGTCGGATTTCTGAAACAGGACAAGTATTAGGAATCGCGTTCAGTCAAAATCCATCGACATTAATTAAACAAGACAACGGTATTTTTGTACATCCAGAAGGCGAACAATTAGTAGACATTTCCCAAGAAGAAGTGAACATGTATTATAATATACAGCAAGGATATGTGGAAGGTTCGAACGTTGATGCAGGCCGCACGATGACAGATATGATGACAGCATATCGTGCATTCGAAGCGAATTCTAAAGTGTTACAAGCTTATGATCGCAGTATGGAAAAAGCTGTTGAATTAGGACGTATTAATTAGTGAGGAGCGATGACGATGATTAGAACGATGGTGACCGCTGCCAATACGATGGGACAGATTCAGCAAGAATTGGATATCATCGGACATAACGTAGCGAACGTCAATACGCATGGATATAAAGCAGAGCAAGTATCATTCCAAGAGATGCTTTATCAACAGTTTCGCAATGATAAAGGAGATACGCAATCGCCAAGACAATCCCCACTAGGAATTCGTTACGGCGTTGGAGCGATGGTTGGACATTCAAAAGTGAACTGGAAACAAGGAGCTATTCAAACGACAGATCGAACACTCGATTTCGTGTTAAAAGAGCCTAAACAATACTTCAATATTCAAACGACGAATGAACAAGCAGGCGGTCGAAACGTTTACGATATCGTTTTGACGCGTAAAGGAAATTTCTATGCACAGCCGGAAAATGATGGTACGATGCTTTTAGTTAATGAAGAAGGACATCCTGTTCTTGCATTAGGTGATCAACAAATTCGTTTCGATGAAGATTTCCAAAGTCTTTCTATTAAAGATGGTGGAGAGTTGCAAATTCAGTTTAGTGACGGTAGAATCGAAACACATCAACTGCAAATTACACGTGTCGATCGTCCAGATTTGATGAAACGTTTACCAGCAGGTAACTTAACGATTCCAGATAATTTTGAGACACTCGAATTTCCACTTGGAGAAGTGTTAACAGATTTAATTACTCCTGCCGAACGGGAAGCGATTGGAATTGAACAAGGAGCTTTAGAAATGTCTAACGTCCGACTGGAAAAAGAATTAACAGAGCTCATTAATACGCAACGTTCGTATCAAATGAATGCTCGCACTGTAACATTAGCAGATCAAATGTTAGGCATCATTAACAATGTTCGTTAAACAAAGTGAGGAATAAGGATGACAGAAACGAGAAAAGAACGCCGAACGCGTCATAAAAATCGTCCACTACAAGAAGAATATGAAGACGTCCCGTTAGACGGGCAAGAAGATATTCGAGAACAATGGAAGAAAGTACGAAAAATCCCGATTTTAGCTCGTGTAGGCATCGTCCTCATTTTAGCAATCATAGCAGTAGTGGTAGGCACAATGATAGGTTATAGTGTGTTAGGTGACGGAGCAGCTCTCGACGTATTTAAAAAAGATACTTGGCAACATATTTTTGATATTTATCGCGGAGCTGAATAATGAAAAAGTGCAGGTGTTAATAATTATGCTAAACGCAACAGAGATACAACAAATTATTCCGCATCGCTATCCTTTTTTACTTGTCGATCGTGTGACGGAGTTAGAAGAAGGAAAACGAGCAGTTGGTTATAAAAATGTATCTGTAAATGAAGAGTTTTTCAATGGACACTTCCCAAACTATCCCGTAATGCCAGGAGTACTCATTGTTGAAGCGCTAGCACAAGTAGGGGCTGTCGCTTTATTGAAAAAAGAGGAAAATCATGGCCGTCTCGCATTTTTTGCAGGTATCGACAGTTGTCGTTTTAAACGTCAAGTCATTCCTGGAGACCGTCTAGATTTACAAGTAGAAATTACGCGCTTACGTGGAACGATTGGCAAAGGGAAGGCAATCGCCACGGTCGATGGAGAAGTTGCATGTGAAGCTGAAATTACATTCGCTTTAGGACCTGTACAAAGTGAGATGTAATAACATTCGAACAATTTTTTTCGAATCACCTTTGGGAGGTAAACGATTAAATGTTTAAAGAATTATCACCGAATATTAAAAGCAGTATTACACGATCGATTTCGCAAACGTATGAGCAGTATATGGAGCGAATTGATTGGGATGAAGATGCATATGATATTGAAGATTATTTAATGTCGTGGAAAGAATACATTAATGAACGTGCGCTTTGGTATGAAACATTATCTGCAGAGCAGAAAGAGGATCCACAGTTTCATGAAGATATGGCTGTTCGTATTAATGAAGTCATTTTAAAAATGTTAACAGACCCACCGTCTGAAGAGCAAATTGCTGCAATCGAAGTATTACAAGAAGAATTAGGAACACATTTCGATTACACATGTAAAGCAGAAGCGACGTATGTTGAAAATAAATTGATGCGTATGAAAAATAAAAATTAATAGATGTATCATATGATAAAGACGCTTATACACAGTTTAATAAAATTGTATAAGCGTCTTTCTTTTAGTTTTTTTTCTGTTCGCGATACAGTTGTTTATCAATTTTAAGTCGGGGTCGTTCTTTCATGTTTTTTTCGAATTGTTCGAGTAATTCGATTCCATCGAAGCCATCGTCCAGTAATTGTTCGAGCAACTGCTCAGCATATTTAGCGCGTACTCGTTTTAGTTTACCTTTTAGTAAAATAGAAACTTCATCTTCACCGATATTTTTCATATCTTCCACCGTGACGATAAATCCTGCAGGTTCGTTATCAGGATAGGAAATAACGACACGTGCCTCTAATAAAGTTTCTTCTTCACTCCATCTTTCAAACTGCGCACGATGATTTCGTTCTAAAAACAGTTCGAGCACCCATGAACCTCTACTATTTTCTTGATTAATAATTAAACCATCAATAAGTGGAAAGCTAATAAACTCATCATTTTCAACGATTTGAATCGATAACATTTTAAATGTTTTCATACGAGATTCCCCCTTTACAATCTTCCGAATTTTTTTAACTCCGTTTCTAAAAATGGTTCAGCTTGTAGTAATTGAGTGAAATTTTTATAGTCTTCAAAATCTCGAGACGTCGCTTTAATATTTGTAGCGTATGCTCGAATTAAAATATTTTTAGGTGTATGTTCTAAATCAACGAATTCTAATAATTGAACATCGTATCCGACAAGTTGAAGCAATTGAGCTCGAATCGCATCGGTTGCTAAAGCACTGAATCGTTCTTTTAAAATACCATGCTTCGTTAAAACATCGAGCGCAGGAGCATTAAGTTGTCCAAAAAGCTCGTGTTGGCAACAAGGAACGCTCATAATTACTTTTGCACCCCAATGGACAGCTCGAGCGAGCGCAAGGTCTGTCGCGACATCACAAGCGTGTAAAGTGATGACCATGTCAACTGCCTCTTCTTCGTAATCGCTAATATCACCAATTTGAAAGTTTAATTGTTCGTAGTTTAACTTTCGAGCAATATTTTCACAATGTTCGATAACTTCTTTTTTTAAGTCGAGTCCTGTAATCCGCACATCTCGCTTTTTAATTTCGACTAAGTAATGATAAAGCGCAAATGTTAAATACGATTTACCTGAACCGAAGTCAATAATTCGAATTGGACGGTCTGTTGGTAAATAGGGGAAAGTATCGTCCACCATTTCGATGAACCGATTAATTTGTTTGAACTTTGCGTGCTTCGATGCACGGATTTTTCCGTCTTTCGTTTGAACACCTAATTCGACGAGAAAAGGATGAATTGTATCTTC
>JASLHQ010000037.1 GCA_030152265.1 Savagea sp. | reverse complement strand
ACGTCGCTCACGTTATTTTTACTCGGTATGCGCATCGTGAACCGCTCCTTATGGACAAAACGCCCCTTTCATACGTTAGGCATTATTCGTACACCGATTATACGAGGGAAATATCGGGGACAGTTCGGAACGGAAGAGTCGATGACGGAGATGACGTGTGCGATTCGTCAAACGTGGACGAAGATGAGCGTTCAAATGGAATGGGAAGACGGATTGTTCGTATCTACAGCAGCGGCCATTCGAATGGAAGAACCACTCGGACCGACCGTCATTGTGAACGGTCTTCTTTATGAAAAACGAGACGGATGGCACGAGCGAATAACAGAAGGAACCGTTCATCTCATTTTAAAAAAAGACGATTGGTACGGGTTTTATTACATGTATGAACAGGGTAAAGGTCAACGAGGACATTTTGAACTAGAAAAGAGCGTGGAATGATGACAAGTTTATTTGTGAACATTATTTTTTTATTTCCGTATAGCCAAATCGTGTTATTCGTAGTCGGCTATGCATTAAGTATTTTAGCGAATGTGCAGCGTGCTCAAAACGACATGATGCCGATGAGTTATGTACCGTATCGTCAAGCGAGAATGGATTGGAAATTAGCCGATACGTTAGCGCTCGTCGCATTCGGTTTTGCGATTTTTACAGCAGTCGCCTATTTATTTATCGCAGGTTCGATTCAAGGATAAGGACGATTTGAAAACAGCATAGATAAAATGAGAGAAGCGGTCTATCGAAAGGTAAATCGCTTCTTTTTTGTAGGAACGAGTAAAAATCAGTGTCATCTAGAAATAGTGGATGTTAAGTTAGAATAGTATTTTTTATTAAGTATAATATCTTTACCTAAAGATATTAAAAAATAGTTTATTTATGTCAAAAATATAATAATCAGGCGATTCTAAACAGTTTTATTGCTTTTTTTGTGAGCATAATGATTGATGAACAAATGTAATCGTCCTATACTTAAACTATTCTACAAGAACGTTAAAACGTCAATCTCACTTGTGGAATTTACTCAAGGAGGATGCCTTATGGCTAAACAAAGTTCATTTTCAATGCCGACAACGAACCTTTTCGGTGCTGGTGCAATTCAAGAAACGGGAGTCCGCTTAAAAGGAGCAGGCGCTAAAAAAGTATTGTTAGTGACAGACGAAGGCTTATTCAATTTAGGATTAGCTGACAAAATCGCTGACATTATTAAAGCGGAAAATATCGAAGTTGAAATTTTCCCGAAAGCAGAGCCAAACCCAACGGATCAAAACGTTGCGGAAGGTGTGGAAGCATTTAAAGCAGCAAATTGTGATTCACTCGTCTCATTAGGTGGCGGGTCAAGCCATGACGCTGCAAAAGGTATCGGAATTGTCGCATCAAACTGTGGCACGATTCACGACTACGAAGGGGTAGACAAATCAGAACATCCGATGGTTCCATTAATTGCGATCAATACGACAGCAGGAACAGCAAGTGAAATGACGAAATTTACAATCATTACAGACGTTGCACGTCACGTAAAAATGGCAATCGTGGATAAACACGTTACACCATTCGTCTCGATCAATGACCCTGAGTTAATGTACGGTCTTCCACCAGCATTAACAGCAGCGACAGGTCTTGATGCGTTAACGCACGCAGTAGAAGCTTACGTATCAGTGGATGCGAACCCATTAACAGATTCAGCGGCTGAAAAAGTATTCGAATTAATTCCGAAATATTTACCACGTGCTTATGCGAACGGTCAAGATGCGGAAGCTCGTGAAATGATGGTATACGCTCAATTTTTAGGCGGAATGGCATTCAACAACGCAGGCCTCGGCTACGTTCACGCCATCGCTCACCAAATGGGTGGATTCTACAACTTACCACACGGCGTATGTAACGCATTGTTATTACCGTACGTATGTAAGTTCAACTTAGTCGGACGCGAAGAGCGTTTCGCTAAAATTGCGCATTACTTAGGCGAAAACATCGAAGGTCTTTCAACATTAGAAGCAGCTGAAAAAGCGATCGAACGTATCGAACGTTTAGCAGCAGACCTCGGCATTCCAGAAGGATTCGCAGAGCTCGGTGCGAAAGAAGAAGATATTCCAACACTCGCAGCGAACGCAATGAAAGACGTAACAGCAGCGACAAACCCACGTCGTGCTCGCGTTGAACAAATCGAAGAAATTATTCGTCAATCGATGTAACCATTAAAAGTTAACCAGTTTCTCTTATAAGAGAAGCTGGTTTTTTGTCGTTTACTGAAAAGTAGTTGAGTTTTCGTAATCATTTGTGGAATAATGGTACAAACGAAAGGGGGAATGGGGATGGAATATCGTTTAGCCATTTACCAACAATTTAAAGAAGAAGGAAAGCCATCGATTGAACAAAAGTATGCGACGTCTACATTGTACGATGCGTTAATGTGGTTTTCCGATGAAACGACACGTCTAGGGATTACAGAAGATCGCATTGAAGTAGGAGCTTTAAATCAGTGGGTGGACGTAGAAGAACCGGTCAGCTATCGTTACATGTTAGAATTACATGTAAAAAACCCGTTAGGTGAATACGTTCCGTTTAAAACATTAAACGGATGACGAAACGCAATCTTTTGTTCGTTGTCGTCGGCGGTGCACTAGGAGCGGCTTGTCGGTACGGAGTCGATGTCGTATGGGGAGTGGCACTCACGTCATACGTTCGATTGCTATTCATTAACGGCATCGGAACTTTTGTGCTCGGACTTTGGATGACGATAGATGCTCCTTGGAAAGAGCGTTGGCATCCACTCATTGCGACAGGATTTTTAAGTTCGTTTACGACGATGTCTGCCGTACACGTTCATTTACTCGAGCTCACATTAGACGAACCGTTACTCGGTCTTATTTTATTCATCTTTATCTTTTTCATCGGGTTTGTCAGTGCGATGCTCGGTTTAGTCGTAGGGGATTGGTATAAAAGGAGGCGTTCGTCATGATGCTCGTTATGCTCGGAGGAGCGCTCGGTGCTCTTGCGCGTTACCTTCTTCAAAGCGTGATGCAAGAGGAAGGTCGCGCACTCGTCTGGACGAATAATATCGGTTCTATGTTGTTCGGATGGTTGTTCGCACTCGCTTTACAAGAGCCGCTTTATTTAGCATTCGGCATCGGTTTTTGCGGTGCTTTTACGACATTTTCTACCATCTTCGTTCGGTTAGCACAACAGTGGAGAGCGAAACAGTATGCGCTGTTTTTCTCTTTTTTAATGAAGAGTACGCTCGAAGGATTTTTATTTGCGGCACTCGGATATTTTATCGGATTGATTTAAGCACTCTACTTTTTAGTAGAGTGTTTTCTGTTATTTACGGACTATTCGCAAAGTGGTAAGATTTATACAATCATTTCAAGGAGGAGGACTTTTTTTGGTAAATGTTATAGGGGGCATCGGACTCTTTTTACTCGGTATGATGATGTTAACGGACGGGTTGAAAGAGTTAGCAGGGGATGCTTTGAAGAAATGGCTGAATCGTTTCACCGGTGGAACGTTAAGCTCGGTTGCGTCAGGGACCTTTATGACGATTTTGATGCAATCCTCAACAGCGACGACATTGCTTACGATCGGCTTTGTCAGCGCAGGTTTACTCACGTTTACGCAGTCGATTGGGGTCATTATCGGAGCGAATATCGGAAGTACGAGTACAGGGTGGATCATCTCACTCATCGGATTTAAAATTAGTTTAGCCGCAATGTCTTTGCCACTCATCGGAATCGGTGTGCTCACGCAATTTATCGCCCCGCGTGATTTTAAGGCGTACGGTGGGATCGTAACGGGGTTCGGTTTGCTCTTCTATGGAATCGACGTTTTACAAACTGGGATGGAAGCGGCGCAAAACTTGATTGCATTCGATACGTTTACGTCCGAAACGTGGAGTGGCAAAATCATTTTAATTATTATCGGCATTTTTATGACGATTGTGATGCAAGCGTCGAGTGCTTCGATGGCTGCGACGTTGACCGCATTATTTGCGGGCGCAATCGATTTTGAACAAGCGGTTTATTTAGTCATCGGACAAAACGTCGGGACGACAGCGACGGCGATGTTTGTCGCAATCGGTGCATCTGTCGCAGCGAAACGTACGGCGATGACACATTTGCTGTTTAACGTCATTACTGCCATTGTCATCACATTGACCGCACCATTTGTCATATACATAACGAAAACGATTACGACGGCGATGACAGGAAGCTTTGATGAAACGATCGGGCTCGCCATTTTCCATACGCTCTTCAGTTTAATCGGCGCACTCATGTTCATTCCGCTCATTCAACCGTTTGCGAAACTCATTATGCGCATCGTGAAAGAGAAAGAAAATACGTTAACCGAACATTTAAATCCAGAAATTATTTCAGTTCCTGCAATTGCGCTCGACGTGACGTATACAACATTAATTGCGATTACGCGCGAAACGACAGATTTCGTCTTGCAGTTGATCGCGAAGCCGAAAATGACGGAACAAGCGGAGCGACAGTTGCAGTTAATTGAGGAAGCATTGGAAGAAACGAGCCAGTTTTTAGGCAGCATCCCGTCCGATACGAAAAAGGACCGGGCGAAACATATTGAACTATTACATACGATCGACCATTTGAATCGTCTCATCCGCGTCGTCACCGAAGCGGGAATGATTGAATCTTCTATCGTGAAAAATCAATTGAATGAAAAATGGGTCGATGTGTTCGTCGATATGAAAATGCGTCTACAAGAAGAAGGCGAACTCCAACAAGTCGCTTCTTTATTGAAAGAAGCTTCGACGCAAATGGCATCTGAACGGAAACGTCGCCGGGAAGAATACTTTGAACGTACCGCTTCAAATGAAACGAATATCGAAGAAGCGATCGCGAAAGTGGAAGCTGTTCTTTGGATTGACCGTCTCATTTATCATTATTGGCGCGGCACGACACGTCTTCAAAATTATGTCGACTTAAATACGAAATCTTCCCATTAAAAAACGAGCACTCTACGATTCAGTAGAGTGCTCGTTTGCGTAACATTTTGCGATTTGTTCGTATAAGGCGATCAGCTCGTATAAAAGAATCACTTCAGGTGGAATCGAGTCATATGTCGTATCATTCGTCGGCGCAAACAATCGCTTCGTCAATTGTAAAATTTCTGTCGCATGCGCATCATGGTCGAATGTTTTTTGCTCGATCCGTTCAATGAGTCGCTCGATTGACT